>JAOUGB010000248.1 GCA_029857875.1 Desulfobacteraceae bacterium
CAATGTCACGTTTTCCCTCTATATACGCCTTTTCCTTGGCCAGTTGATAGCGGTGAAAACAAAAGCTGCACTTTTCAACCACACCGCGCATCCGGGGAGAAACATTGGGACTGAGATATTTTTCCATACCGTCCGGCCAAATCGGATCCCACCAGTTAAAATAGCGGGCATGATACGGGCACGACGCCATACAATACCGGCATCCAAAACAACGGGTATATATCTGGCTGACAATCCCGGTTTCAATGCTGTAATCCGTTGCGATGGCCGGGCATACGGATACACAGGGAGAATGCCCTTCATGTTGACCAGCACATTGCATACAAGGTCTTGGGAGATAGCATATATCCGTATTCGGGAAAGGCTTTCCGTTGCTCAGCCGATAGACGCGCATCCATGTGATACTCAGAAGTTTATTCGACTCATCTTTCCTGAAAGGCACATTATTTTCAGACATGCAAGCCACCATACAACTACCGCACCCGGTGCATTTATCCAGATCGATGACCATCCCAAATTTCTGGGCTTTGCTGTGTTTCATTAGGACCTCTTTGGATTGACGATGATCAATTGAATGATAAAGCAAAAAATCCTCATCGTTCAATGGTCAATCTTTAACAGTAAAGAATCCTGGCCCAAAGGACCAGGCTTTGGTTTACCCCTGAAAGGGGCTGTCTTACTCAAAGCCGTACAAGTTAAAAGTGCCTAAAGTGATCTAAAATGCCTAAAGTTATGGTGTCGCTTCGCTCCAATGTTTTTATATAATTGCCATAATTCCTTAACTTTAGCTCACTTTAAACTTTAGTTCACTTCAAACTCTTGCAGCGATTCTTCAGGCAGAGCCGAAGAACTCTGACCTAGCCCAAAGGACCAGGTTTTTCAAGGCAAAATAGATATATTTAGACTTTACTCAGTTTAGCCCTGATTCCCCACGCTGCATCCATGCCTGAGTCAGGGTCTTCCACCGTCCCGATAAGCGTATTAAAATTTATCCCCTTACCCGCCAGGTAGTCGTCATAGGCAGTATGTCCCAATCCTCTCGGCAAAGCGATAATGCCTGGCATAATACCCTCAAAGAGGTGGATCTTGACCTCTGCTTTTCCTTTCGGCGTACTTAACAGAACCCGCTGGTCTTCATGCAGTCCGGCAGATCTTGCAGTTTTTGGGTTAATCTCAACAAAAACATGCTCACCTTTAAGAACCGTATCTTCAACTGTCTTGATGGCAAACGGCGGATCTCCAATATAATCGTTGGCCAGTCTGATGGTATCATAGGGGATGAGTACAAGGGGATAAAGCCTCTCGTCACCTTCAATACTGACCGGCTTAAATTGCGGCATCGAGCCGGTATCCGGGTTGATAAACTCAAATTTACCGGAAATTGTATCAAACGACGATTCCGGGGTCGGACTCATCAGCTCAGTGTCTGACCAAAATCCCTTTTCAACCAAGGTTTCCCATTTGTCATTTAGGGTCTCTTTTAAGCAGGAATAATAACTGTCCCAGGGAAAAGCATTTGCGACACTTCCGCCCAACCCTTTTGCCATTCGAATGATGACATCACCCACATGTCTGGTATTAAACTGGGGCTCAACCACGGGCTTTGCAAGACCGATAACCGGTTGAATCAAGCCGACCGGTGTCGGAACATCTTCATAGCGTTCGAGAAAAACGTGGTTCGGAAGAATTAGGTCGGCATTTTGAGCGGTTTCATCCATATAAGAAGAAAAACTGACCACAAACGGAATCTTGTCAAAGGCTTTTTCGGTACTCTTTGTATCAGGAAGTGTATATAGAGGATTTGCACCAGAGACAAAGAGTGCCTGCAGCGGATACTGTTCTCCTGAATTGACGGCTTCTGGCAGACGGTTCATCAGATACCGGGAAAACAGATATTTTTTGCTTCCAGCCCCATCCAATCGTTCATGCTGCATACCGGCTGCAGCCCTGGCATCCATTTCAATTTCCGGCCAGCTAATGTAATCCGTATCAGAAACGGCCCAAACACCGCCCTTTTTATTGACATTGCCCACGAGGGCGTTCAAAGCGTGAACGGCCATGCATTCTTTAAGACCAACGGGGGAGGATCCATCACCCCGGCCGCAAATGGCCAGAGGTTTTGAGGCATTGGCAAAACTCCGGGCCAGGACAACAATTGTTCCACTATCAATTCCGGTAATCGTTTCGACACTATCCGGACTGTAATTATCCATTACAAGCCGTTTCCAATCTTCAAACCCTTTGGTGTAATTTAAAATAAAGCCCGTATCGTACAAATATTCTTTGATAATGACATGGGCAAGACCCATTACCAGGGCTGTCTCAGTCCCGGGATTAATAGGGATCCATTTGCTTGATTTGGCTGCCGTGTTGGACAGGCGCGGCTCAATTTGAATGACTTTCACATTGGCATTTTGCCAAGCACTGTTGGCTCTGAACATTCGCACCGGTGATCCCCAGCCGTCGATGATGCCGCTTCCAAGGCTTAAAATAAAATCGGCATTTTCAAAATCAAATCCGGGCAAACCCTGAACACCCTGCATCATGTGCAATGTTAGCTCATAGGAATCACAAACAGACGGCATACGCATCAAATTGGGAGAACCATAGGCGGTCAGGAATCTTTCAAAGAGACGAGGTATGGTACCACGGTCCGAACCTGATACGAAACCGACAGTATGTGACTGACCTTTTGACCTTAGGTTGCCGAGCTTTTCCACGATTTCTGATATAGCTTCTTTCCAGGATATTTTTTCCCATCTCCCCTGACCGCTCTTTCCTGTCCGTTTTAACGGACTCTTGATCCGTGTGGGGCCATAAAGCAATTGAAGGCCGGAGAGGCCGAGCAGACAAGCGCCGCCGTTATTTAAAGGGTGACCTTTCATGCCCTCAATTTTAACAGCCCGTTGATCTATTTTTCGAACCGTGATGCCACAACCACCGGAACAGAGGGTACAAACAGAATTGACGTAACTGGTTTCGCCGTCTTTCGGCACCGGCGTCCACGGCCACATCTGGGTCCATATCGAAGAATCATCCGTCAACTTCCATGGCAGCGGTGAAAGGGCTGTCCCTGCGGCCCCACCAATTACAAACGACAAGAAACCTCTTCTGCCAATCTTCATCTTTATTTTACCTCTTCAGATATCTTAAAAACGTTGTTCGCATTCTCTTTTATAAAAAAGTTGAAAGATCAAAATTTCAAGTCAACTTCTCCAAATGAGCTTTGGCTATAAGGACTTAATTTTCAACCCAAAACACTCTCGATTATTTATGGCACACAAAACATGCATCTCTTTCCGTCTGAACACTGTCGCCTTTGCCGGAGATCGATGACCCTGGAGAAACCACTTCTATAATATGGTCAACGAATCTTTTTGTCGGTGTTTTAACACCTGTTTTTTCTATATTGGCAAATTCTTTTTGATGGCAATCGGCACAATCGTCCATTTTCATCCGATCCCAGGTATTCTTTTTGAAACCACCGATACTCTTTCCCCAAATATCTCGACTGTAACCTGTAATCCGGTTCTCTTCATAAACTTTTAAACTCTCAGACTCGCCGATATGACCGTGACAGGTCACGCAGTCCATATCAGCACCCTTGATGTGGGCGGCATGGCTAAAGAATACGCAATCTGGCTGTTTTGAGTATATCAACCACGGGACTTCCCTTCCTTTGGAAACATATTCCTCAACAAATTTAATCTCATCCGGATCGACGCCTTGAATCTCTTCATGACAATCGATGCACTGTTCCAACTTCGGCGCCCCTGAAAATGTTCCGTCTTTACGAAAGAAATGGCAGTTTTCACACCCGTTTTCGACTTCGGCAACATGAAATGCATGGTTAAAGTCTATGGGTTGTTTTTTCTGAGAATATAATAGTTTCGGAAAAATGATCCACCCCACGATAAGACTGGCAAACAGCCCTAAAATAAAAAACAGGATGATGGGCCCACCGGGTCCGTTATCCTGTTTTTCCATTTTTGTCTCCGGGGATTGTGATGCATCCGCCCCACCGGCGGTATCCTCAGAAATCTCTTTCGCATGATCATCCAATGTACTCATAAACACTCCGTCAAGCTGTAGTTGATGATTTCACGATGCAATCTAAATCTTTAAAAATAAAATGAACTTCGGTTTTGTACCTACAGATCTCTTTTTTGTCAAGGGAAAATCTCGCTGAATCTGCTTCATTTTGCTGGAAACAAAAGATTCTATAAGCCTCTGTAAAAAAGGACTAAATGGAAGGAAAATCTGCATGCTGAAATGAGTACAATTACTCCGGCGGAATGGATAATCTTTAATAAAAAGCGTTATTCATGGAGGGATTTAATAAATAAGGATCATCATCAAATTAGTTGATGATCCTAAAAGGATTCGAGGGGTCAAGGGGTCAAGGATTCAAGTGAAATGCTTAAAAATTATAAAGAATTGAAAGTCTGTCAGATCTTAAAGGAGATATCGGGAAGGTTGAGAGAATGCTGAAAGCCATGATAAAATCGTTAGAAAACAAACACTTGAACCCTTGAATCCTTGAATCCTGGCCCTCTTTCTCCCAACAAATTAGGAGAAAAACCACAAATAAAAACACCCCGACACCTGGTACTCACATAAAATAAGATCACATATAGTCGGCGATTGAAACCGTTCTGTCTCCGAGAATATTTACATAACTTCCTTGTTCATTATCATACCAACCGTAGATGACAGCCTGCGTAATCGGTATTCTGACAACCATATCTTTTAATGAACTCAAAAATTCTTTTTCCAATCCCGGCACTTTTTTTAGATCAATGATCTGTTCGGCAGTACGGGTGTGGGTCACATGCCCTTCGATAATCGCCGCCGC
>JAOUGB010000249.1 GCA_029857875.1 Desulfobacteraceae bacterium
CATCGACAAAGACACGGCCACCGGGTCCTGGGTGATCAAGTGGGCGTTGATGCCCTATCTCGGATAAGCATCATCCATAAAAAAAACGCCGAAGGCCTGACCAAAATCGGTAAACCTTCGGCGATGGATTTATGCTGCAGAACTCATTTTAAAGCATTTAGACATATCTGCAAAGCGGTTTAGTCTTTGACTGGTTTGCTTTCAGGGGCCTCTTTCATTTCAGTGGCCTCTTTGGCTTCAAGGGCGCTTTTAAATTCTTTTTTGGGAATTTGCTTGATTTCAGAGTTCTGCAACGTCACATTGGTTTTGGTCTTTTCATCCGTGAACTTTACAGCGCCGCCCCTTTCATCTTTAATTTTAGTTGTATAATAAACACTGCCGCTAGCCGGGTCTTTTACCATGTAATAGCCACCGCAGCCCAAAATTGCGACTAAAAAAAACATTGCCAGTAGAATCGCTAAGATTTTGTGTCTCATTTTTCCTCCTTTATTTTATGGAAAATTTCTATAAATTGTGGTTCGCCCAAATTCTAAAAATTGGAGATAGATTAAATGTATATGCAGGCCTCACACCTAACAAATGGAGGCCTGCAGTGGAACCGATGAAGCACTTTAAACCAATTAACGCTTAATCAAACCCCATGACAATAGATTCAACCCGCCGGTTTTGGCGACGGCCGTCACTGGTGTCGTTGCCGGCAACCGGATCAGCTATTCCGTACCATTGGGTGACGATCTGGCCGATACTCACATTGAATTTGTCGATCAGGTATGCTTTGATACTTTCAGCTCTTCGTCGTGCCAACCCAAGATTATACTCGGGAGAACCGGCATTGTCTGTAAAACCGGTCAGGACAACATACGTGCCGGGATTATTCTTTAAAAATTCCCCCAGTATAGTTAGCTCATCATTGTATTCGGGACGAATCTGAACACTGTCAAAATCAAACTGGATGTTATCGATTTTAACATCAGCCAATCGATAGGTTGTTGTCAGAAATTTTTCGATTCTGGTCTCAATGACAAAAAGCGCTCCAGCCAGATAGACGGGCTTTTCAAACACCTGATCAAATGGGACAACCCGGGAACACTCGTTTATAGAAGCAACCGCTTTCAGGACATCTTTCTCCAGATCACCTTTAGCGGTGCTGATCACGTAAAAACAAACATTATACTTATCAGCAAGTCCTCTTGCAATGTCCACCGGCTTTCTGGATCCCGGCATACGACTATACATACCATCGGTGAATAAAAACACCACGGTCCGTCCGGAAAGACCTGACAGTACGCCATCCAATTTAAGAAGCCCCTCCTGCATTAAGGTTGCCCCAGATGCTTGTGCCGGAAGCTGGTCAATGGCCGCAGCAAATTTATTCCGGTCATATTTCTGCATCATGTAAATGGGTTTAAAGGGTGTAAACAAATATAACCCTGCATTGTATCCCAGATCCGGAAGTATCTCATTTCTATCTTTTAATAGTTTTTTGGCGGCATCCAATGTTGTCAGCCCGGTGTCTTGAAATGGTTCTTTCATGGAGCTCGAACTGTCAAACAATACAATGAAATTGTCCGCCGTTTTAATAATTTCTTCTGTTATAACGACACTGGGTTCCTGTTCTTTTTCGACAACAGCCTCAGCCGCAAAAGAAACCCCAACCATCATGCTTAAAAAAACAACCATCATTACAATTGACGTAAATTTAAATTTTTTCCTCATAATTCCATCTCCTAATGACGTTTGATAATACATATTCCATTGTGATTATTCTTACCTGTAAATGCGTCGCATTTAAAAAATATTGTGCATCCCAATATGGCAAATATGGGTTGTTTCATTTGCCGCCGCATTTTATTTACCAGCGGCAGCCTTGGCCACGCTTGTAAGCAAATTTTTTGATCCGGGATTGCTGACAGAACCATTCACGATGATATCGATGGGACTTACTGCTTTGCCGTAATAAGCTTCATTCCATTTGTCCTTCGTCTTGATGACTGAGCCCTCCAATGAAACACCCGCATAAGCGCCTTTTGTTCGCGAAAAGGAAAGAATGTCGGCGACAATATTAGATTTGACACCTGAACCTACCGGTCCAACAGCAATGGAAGTATCACCCCCGAGCTTAAAAGAAGAGGTAAACAATTTATTCACAGCCTTTTGGGTCCTCACCATCATGATAATTTCCGCTGCCTCGGCACCGAACTGAATCCCGAGGGATCCAGCACCGAGAGTGTAAAACGCCGGTTGACTCCATTTTCCTGTTTTATCGTTTTTGACGATGAGCACACCACTGCCTCCGGAACCCCCAATAAAAAATCCGGCTTTCAGCAAACTCGGAATGATAATCAGTCCTTTGGCCTGGTTCAGATTTTCCTTTAACCATGCCTGGTTTTCATCTTTCATAAAGGTATCAAAAGTTACACGCGCCTTATCCACAAGCAACTGCTGTTCAGCGGGCTCAGCCACTGCTGCCTGAATAAAAAATCCGAAAATCATGTTAGTGATAGCGACTGCAAATAGAACAAATAATAATCCAATCCTTGATTTTTTCATTGGTGCACCTCCTAATGTAATATGGTGATTAATAATAAGAAACTTTTTTGCTTTTCCGATACTGCCCAAATCAGAGCAGATGGCTGAATAGTCGAGATTTTATAACTCCATTAATAAAGCAATACCCATGCCAATATAGTTTTATTGTACATATGGTTGTTATCTTAAAAGAAACGGTCTAAAGCAGATGTATAACTAAAGGTTAAATGAAACATTTCTGTATCACGAAAAAACGTATCAGAATATTTAACACATCAAATTCCTGAAGATCTTTGATAATAAAAATGTCGGCGATTTCAAAAATATGGGTTAGGTCTGAACAGGCTTGGATTTAATTAAAAACAGTGTGGAATTCGAGCAATTTTTCCTATCCGAAATAAATAAGGCGAATATAATATGTTGTGTTCCGCCTTGAAATACTCAATGTATATCTGTGGTTAAAATTTTCGTCTTCCTTAACCTTGAGCAAAATTGAACATTATTCAAAGGTCTCACCCTATGCACAGAAAAGTGTGCATCGATGCACATTTTTCTGTGCTTTTTTAATTTTATTATCTCTCCTCCGATTTCCCATCTCATCCAATTCACGCGTTTTGACATGTGTGTGCATTCCAATATGATCGTTTGAAATCCTATTTAAATAAAGGTGTTGTGCGAACTTCAAGATAAGAAAGCTCTCCTCGAATCTTGCTGGTTTTAAGAGAAAAATCTTTTTGGCACATGTGTTGCAAAAGTATTTCTTTAACCCGGATTTTTTCGGCAAACTCAACAATCGCTCAATTTATGTCCAAGTTAAACGGTTTGTCGATCTCTTCGCAGACATGCTTATTTACGCTTCAGTCTCTTCTCCTGCACCAGGCGAATTGTTGATTGAAATGTTATAGATTTAAAGATGTCAGTTTTCAATCTTAGTTCGCTTTTGCACATTTTTTAGGGCAGAGATGCACAAGTTTTTGTGCATTATTAAATACTGAGTTTTACTTTCCAGAAGATATTCCTGAAATATTGAAGACAAGATTCGAATTTTAATCGGCATGCATCCATTAGAAATTATTTAGGAGAGAAATCATGAAGGATGTCCTTAAAAAAGCTCAAGAATACTGGATGAGCGCTGGGCGAAACGGTTTGGCCCATTATAGAGCTGCAGAGATTGAAGCGAAACGCAACCGGCAAATTGGAATCCCAAATGTTGCCTTGTCGTCCATAGTAGCAACATCGGTTTTTGCGACATTAAGCGATAGTGTTGACATTAGGATTAAATTTGCGACTGGGGCGATCGCCCTTATTACCGCGATACTAGCTGCACTGCAAGCATTCTTAAGCTTTGGCGATCGTGCAGAAAAACATAAAGCTGCCGGGGCAAAGTATGGAAGCATAAAAAGAAAGATCGATATGTTCATTCTTGAGTTTTCCGAAAAACAGCATGAGCAAGAAAGAGATAGCGCGATTGCCAAACTTATTGGTATTTCTGATGAGCTTAATTCGCTTGCAAACGAATCGCCCACACTGACAGAGAAGGTTTATAACATCGCGAAAAGGGCCTTTGATGAAAGCCAAAAAGATCCTTAGAGTCTTCTTTGCGCAATTCTTAAATACTCGCTCAAGATGATGTACCAGATCTAAGCAATAATGTTCGAATCGACTATTCTATTTTCGGAACCAATTATTAGGTGTCAAAGGCCAGGCCATCGATGACCCAGAAAAACATTTCCTTCAGCTACACAGAGAGCGGAAAAACTTGTCTCGTGGTTTTGTATCGCCAAAAGTATTGACTTGGTTGTTTTTTGGAAGATGGATATTGATACTAATATGGATGTTCGCTAACTCGCGCG
Source organism: Desulfobacteraceae bacterium (assembly GCA_029857875.1). Taxonomy (GTDB): domain Bacteria; phylum Desulfobacterota; class Desulfobacteria; order Desulfobacterales; family UBA11574; genus UBA11574. The sequence continues at coordinate 4,383 of JAOUGB010000249.1, forward strand.
TGCGGGTGACATGCTAAGGCGCCGGTTGATCAGCCGGTTAGTGCAATATATGAAGGAGGATATCATGGATACTGAATTCCATTATTACATGACAGGAATAATTGCAAAAGCAGCAGGCTTCAGTGATGATGAAGCCAAAACCATTGCAACGGCATCAGAATATGTTGATGAAAATGATGTGCGTTTGACAATAGAGGATCGGTCAGGAGGTGAAGCATATGAAAACTATATTTCACAGACGATGAACATACTGAAGCCCAAAAGAAAATTAATGAGGATATACCCTGTTTTTCACTTTGTGCCCGGTGAGCCTATGGATGAAAGGGCATCCCGATGCGACGGCAAAATGCATTTATTAAATACGACACCTGATAATGGATTAGCCAATAAGATGCTTGATTTGTCCTTCAAGGCTTCTGAAGACACGAGGCTCTACCGTATAGGAATAGCGACCCA
>JAOUGB010000250.1 GCA_029857875.1 Desulfobacteraceae bacterium
TTAGATGCTCAATTTAAATTTTTCGGAAACAAAAAAATTGCCGAGGATAAAAAACCTGTGATGGCTGGATTGAATTATTTTTTGACACACGAAGCCAGAGGCGGAACTTCCAAAAAACTTATCGGAGAAAAAAGGGATGTCAAGGTCTGGTTGACCTGGCTGGAAAGACTGGCTCACAATGAAGTAAATGCCATTGAATCCCCCATAGGGTATCTCCCGAAGTTCGATGATCTTCAAAATCTGTTTCGATCAATCATCGACAAGGATTATACGAAAGAGCTTTATATCAAACAATTTTCTTTATATATTGACAATATCGTTGCCAGAATAGACATGCAGATAAGAGCATACGACAAAGAACCCGATATTTCCGGTAAACTGTTCGATATTTTAAAAGAACAAAAGGAAGGTCTATTAGCGCTGAAAAAAACTTATGGTTCGATTGTAACGCCGTCTCAACTTGAGGAACTTTAATATCAGGCCCATACTCAACGTTATTTGCAGCGGCCGCATGCTGGTCGCCCTCTTGATGGGTTTTTCCTGCGGTCTGCCGCTTCTTCTGACCATCACCGTACTTCAGGCATGGATGAAAGAAGAAGGAGTGGATCTGACCGTTATCGGCATGATGGCTCTTGTGGGTCTGCCTTATACGCTAAAGTTCCTCTGGGCCCCTGTTCTGGACCGGTTTACACTGCCGTTTCTGGGTAGAAGAAGAGGATGGCTTCTTGTCGCTCAAGTGGCCTTGATGTTTTCAATCTCAGGATTGGGATTTACAGATCCGGGGAAAAGCCCTTGGATGATGGCCTTTATCGCTTTTCTGGTAACCTTCTTCAGTGCTTCACAGGATATTGTTGTTGATGCATACCGAAGAGAAGATCTTCCGGATGAAGAGTTAGGGCTGGGCGCTTCACTGTATGTCAATGGATACCGGGTGGGGATGCTTCTGGCTTCCGGCGGCGGTCTGATTATGGCCGATCACATGCCGTTTTCCATGGTCTATCTGGTTATGGCGGTCTGTATGCTGCCGGGAGTTCTAACCACCCTTCTGGCACCGGAACCCGACATTCATGACAGCGCTCCGAAAACCATAAAAGAAGCCGTCGTACTGCCCTTGATTGAATATTTCAACCGGCAGGGTGCCTTGTGGATACTGGCGTTTATTCTTTTATACAAGATCGGCGACACCATGGCCAGTGCCATAACGATACCGTTTTATCTCGATATCGGTTTTTCAAAAACTCAAATAGGCACCGTGGTAAAACTGTTCGGATTCTGGGCCACCGTGGGAGGAACTCTCATCGGCGGTGTGATTATGCTTCGGCTCAAAATTAATCGCAGCCTCTGGATTTTCGGTATTCTTCAGGCAATTTCCACTGCAGGCTTTGCGATACTGGCACGAATCGGCAACAGCCTTTTTTCACTATCGGCAGTCATTACATTTGAGAACTTCAGCAGCGGAATGGGAACTGCCGCTTTTGTCGCGTTTATGGCGAGTATTACCAATAAAAGGTTTACCGCCACTCAATATGCGCTGCTCAGCAGCCTAATGGGCGTTCCGAGGGTGATTGCTTCGGCACCCACCGGATTTCTTGTTAAACATCTGGGTTGGGAAACCTTCTTTATCGTCTGTACGTTAATTGCTGTTCCCGGCTTACTGCTGCTTCTAAAATTTGCGCCCTGGAGTCAGCAGACATAGGTGATCCGATTTTATATGGAATTGGGGTTTGAACTTCACTTCTTTTGAGAGATATAAATAGAAGCAAAATCAAATGATTTATAATTGGTTAGCCCTTTAAAACAAATTGATTTCAAAAGAGTCTCAGGTATGATAAAATTTTTAGCTGGAAGCTGTCTGAGTGAATTAGGGATCGTTTTGAAAGAACCAGCGGCGATTTAACTTTATGGATGACCCTCTTCTGTTAAAGCAGAGACCTTTATGAATTGTCCGGGCAGGTTCTTTCATTACGAGCCCTTATTCACGAGTTTTATCCGCCTTTGGCGTGATCTTTCAGTAAAAATTTAATTATACCTGAAACGATAATGCTTTAAAACGGCTAAAATGTTACCATTGTTTTTCTTGGAACTAAACGGCCAATGGACGAAAAAATAGAAAATAAAAAGATTATTGCTCGAATTGAAAATCTGGCCCGGCAAAGAAAAAAACTTCTATCTCTGCCCTCTGAAGAGATGCTTAATTCCATTTTAAACTCGACGCAATCCACTGCCCTTGTCCATTCATTTTCAGAAGAGGATTTTTATTTTTTAATTCACAACATCGGAATTGAAGATTCCCATCCACTTTTATATCTGGCATCCGACAAACAGTGGGAATATATTATTGATCTTGAAGTTTGGGAAAAGGATCGAATTGAACTTGCATCAATGACAAGATGGTTTGACCTTCTATTTAAAGTCGATCCGAATCGCTTCATAAAATGGTCTCTGGATCAAAAAATTGAATTCATGGAATTCTATTTATCCAAAAACATCCAAGTAAAAATCAGAGAAACCGATCAGGATCCATCCGAACTTGGTGATGCATTTATTACCTTGGACGATACGTTCTATGCAAAATTTCTCGATGAACCGACAGCTGTTGAATCAGATGAAAATGAATCCTATGAAACCAATAAAAAACATCGCGATGCTTTTCTTTTAAAATATCTCAAAACGCTCGCAGACAATGATCACATTGCATATCAGAAAATGCTGTTGGAGTCTTCCAGCGTCATATCTGCCGAGTCTGAAGAGGAGGCCTACAGGTTACGAAATGTAAGACTGGCTGAGAAAGGATTTCTGCCGTATGAAGAAGCCATTGGCATTTACCAGCCGATGAAAGTTCGTGATTTTAAAAGACAAGACAATAAATTCATCGCTCAAGACCCGGATCGGAGGCTCTTTTTTCCTGTTCCGCTATATCATACAGGGGTTATAGAAGAAGAAAATCATTTCACAATCGCTTTGAAAAATATTAAAGCGGATGATGTTTTTGAGCAGATTCAAACCGAATTTGCCGGCTTGTGCAATCGGATTATTTCCGCGGATCAGAAAACCGTCCGGGAAAGAGACGAACTTAAAAGTATGGTTAAAAAGGCCTGTGGTTATTTGAATATAGGGCTTGAGAAGCTTATCGAAGACAACGGTGAGCGTGATACCGAACATTGCGCCACTCTGATACAAAACTATCCGCTTTCGAATATTTTCAGACTAGGATATGGACTAGCTTTAGAGCTGAAATGGCGGGCCCAAAGATGGCTGAAAAAGAGCTGGTTTAGCAGCAAGGGGTTACTTCTGGGCTTCTGGGGTGAAGAATGGATGGGTGTTCTTGGAGGCCTTCTGATCAAAAAGCCGTTGTTTTACGACAACTATAAAACAGGAGAACTTTACAGAGAATTTATTTCCATTAAAGACATTAAAAAAACTGAAAATATACTGAACGAAATTATTGCTTTTGATGAGATTTTATCTTTACTTTCAATTGAACCTGATCCAGTTAAGAATCATAATCTGACATACAAAAATTTTATATTGACCCTCTGGGCCAGACATACCTTAGGGCTGTCGGAAAAATTTATTCCCCTGACCATTGATGAGTTCCGAGGCTTTTTCGATGATCTTTGGGCAAGTAATGAACAACCGCGTAAAACGAGTCTGTCGATAAAAGAATCGTTTTTAGACTGGCTGTCAGGCAAGACGGGATTGGTGCATTACGAGATTTCCCAGAGGCTGGGTCAATCTTTTGAAAATCTTTTCAAAGAAATCGAAAGCGAATACGGGAAAGTATCCCGCAACGATCTCGATCCCAGATATATTCACCTTTTTTTGATAAATGCCAAAAAAGGCGGAAATAAAAATGAATAACGACCCATCAAATGTTGAAATCTCTGTTAATGAGCTAAAGTTGCTCGTTAACACATTATCAAAATCGGTTGCACTGTCACTTAAAAAGCGATTTGCCTGGCTGTGGCTACTTGCGGGTTTATTGATTGGTGTCAGTGTCACACTTTTGATCATTAGCCTGGCTTGGAAAAAAACGGACAATATTTCTGTAACGTCGGAAACGCTTCTGGAAAAAACGGATGTTGTAATATCTGATCTACAAAAGATAAATTCAAACATTACAAAATTAACTGAAACAGTAAATGCTTTAAATGAAAAAACCAAGACCGGCAATACGCCACCTCCATCCTCTAAGATAAAACCGACCGAATCAAATGAACCTCAACACATTATACAAAATAACAACTATATGGTATATCTACATTATTCGGATATAAAAAATAAAAAGCTAATGGAAAATTTTGCTGCTTTTCTCGAAAAAAACGGATTTGAGGTCTCCGGGATTCAAAAAGTGAACTACCATAAGCAGGATATTCGTTTCTTCCATGATCAAGATAGAGAAGGCGCATTTCTTTTAAAAAAACATTTAACCGGATTTATTCAATCTGTTAAGACTATCAAAGAAAACAATATCAAAATCATTAACCTGAGCCGCAAATATCCGGGGGCACAAAAAGGTCTGCTTGAAGTTTGGGTGGATTTTTAATCCCTTAAGCATACTAATGAGTACAAATCCTGCTCGACTTTTTTTACTGACAGGCTGGCTTTGATATCAAAACAGAAAAAGTTACAAGTGACTAAAGTGAGCTAAAGTGAGCTAAAGTTTAAAGAATGTTTTTAGCAAATTATATTTAAATGACAGCGCGTTAGCGCTACCTCAACTTTAGGCACTTTAGATCACTTCAAACTTTAGGCACTTGTGAAAAGTCTTTCGGTAACATTTCCATAGGTAGGGTAATCTCGAGTTTCTAATTTACCTATTGGTAACT
>JAOUGB010000251.1 GCA_029857875.1 Desulfobacteraceae bacterium
CGATCATCACCAGGGTTCTGAGGAGCAGCAACCTGGAGAAGAATATTTCGATCCCGAACTTTTCGACCATGAAACCTCCCGTGTGGATACATTTAAAGCGTTTAGAAAAACAATTGAAGCCGCCGGCCTCGAGGATACGGTAGTTCCCATGGTGTGCAATTCTGAAGTGGCAGCACGACAATGGACAACGCCCCTTAGCCTGGTTTTTATTGACGGCGGCCATTCTCATGAAGCGGCATACACGGATTATAACGCATGGGCCGGCCACATCATGCCAAACGGGTATTTGCTGATCCACGATATTTTCAAAGACCCTGAAAAGGGCGGCCAAGCACCCTATCACATTTATAAAATGGCCGTTGCATCGGGTCTTTTCAAGAAACTTCCCATGATCAATACGTTAGGAGTGCTTAAACGATACAACTGCCGGGATATCCCTCAGAATCTCCAAAAGTAATCATTTTTCTTTTTTCAGGTATAGCACCATACTCTTTCCCAAAATGGGATTGAGCATTTTGTCTAAAAACTGCGTGATCCAGGGTTTTTTCATCATATCCCATACCAGAAGACGGTGATACGCATTGACCGGTCTGCAATCTTCACGTTCTGGTCCGAAAAGGCATTTCAGCCACCAGTAAGGCACATGAAGGCTGTGGGCGAAATGAAATCCCCATCGAGTCAGACCCGCACTTTCCAAAAGATCAACCAGTGCTTTCTTTTTATATATGCGAACATGCCCGTTACGGACAGTATGGTAATTGTCGGAAAGTGCCCAACAGATTCGTTCCGGGAGATATCGTGGAACACTGACTGCAAGGGTCTTACCCGGCTTTAATACCCTGACAGCTTCAGAAACTGCGGTTTTGTGGTCTTGAATGTGTTCCAGCACCTCCGAGCAGATAACAAGATCAAAAAAGTTGTCTTTAAAAGGAATCGCACATATATCGGCAACAGAAACTCCATACTCGCCACCTCTATGGTCTCCAAGTTCTTTATGCGTATTCAGCCTTTTTTTTGTTTCAACAACATCATCAAAGTTAATGTCTATACCCATGGCAACAACCTTCGGGAATCTAAATGCAGCACAGGTATGTCGCCCTGTTCCACACCCGATATCCAGTATCCGGCAACCGGCCAAACGGTTCGGGTCAAACTTGCAAAGCCTGTTAAGGTCGACGGTAATCACGAATAGTCTCCCTGTAAGCCTCAACGGTCATTTCAGCCGCCCTCTTCCATGTAAAGCAATCTCGAACCCTGTTAAAACCGGCACGCCCCATTTGTTTAGCCTGTTCAGGATGATCCATCAGGGTCAGGATCGCCTTAACCAGCGCTTTTGGATTTGCGGTTGGAACCAGTATTCCGGCATTCCCCACCACTTCGGGCAAAGCCCCCCCTGTGGTGCTGATCACCGGAAGGCCGCACGCCATGGCCTCTCCTGCCGGGAAACCGAATCCCTCGTATACGGACGGAACAATTGCGAGAAAAGCCTTTGCATAGTGTTGAACAAAGGCATCATTTTCGATGTGGCCCGTAAATGTAACACACTCTTTTATGCCCAGTTTTGTTAAGAGTCTTTCGATTTCACCGTTTTTTCTCAGGGTGCCGACGACAACGAGTTTGATTTTACGAGTCGTGGAGATTTCAGCCACCGCCTCCAGCAGATAATGGAGTCCTTTTAAGGGCGTCTCGGCACTGCTGGTAACAATGATACGATTTTTTTCTCTTTTAATCTCGGGAATTGGATGAAACAGATCCGTATCGATCCCATTAGGGATGACTTTAAACCGCTGTGGCGGTATGTTAAAATCCCTGCCGATGTCATGCATGGAACTTTTGGAAACCGTGATAATGTGGGATAAGGTTCTGGCCACCCTTTTTTGCATACCGATGAAAGAATACCACCTCAACTGTTTAATTTTTGCCCAAAACGACGAAGCCGCTTTTACGGCCAGGTCCCGGTCCACCGTAATCGGATGATGAATTGTTGCAATGGTTGGAACAAACCGGTTAATGGACCTGATGCCGTATGAGATGCTTTGATTGTCGTGAACGATATCGTATTTGTACGTTCTTTTTTTTAAAAATCGATACGCCCTGATCCCAAATGTGAACGGCTCCGGGAATCCCATGGTGGAAACACCCAGCCACTCCATTAGGTTAACGGGATCTGAAAGCTCCTTTAAAGAAGGCACTCTGAAAGGATCAGCAGGGTTATAAAGATCCAGGCCGGGAAGCTGAAAAAGATTTATCTTTTCATCGAGCTGAGGAGCGGGTGGTCCTGAAACCACCTCGACCTGATGGCCCAAAGCCTTGAGGGCTTTGCTCAAGTGATTCACATAAACCCCCTGCCCGCCACAGTAAGGATGGCTCCTGTAACTTAACAGACAAATGCTTAACGGCGCAGTATTATCCAACAATCTCATAAAGTTCCTTTGTTTTTTTTGGAGGTTCTAGCGCTTTACAAGTTAAAACTCAATATGAAAATATAGGAGGAGTATATTTTGTTTCACAAATACAATGGAACTGGTTGTTGTTTTCGAATGAACCCGTCTTCGGATATTCGAAAAGTGGATATGAATTGATAAGATAATTTCGCTAAAGTTTTTTTAAAAAAACCTGCTAAAATTTTTGGTAAATTTTCCCTTATTGCGGTGGTTCACACGTATCGATGCGACCTTCAGGAAGTCTTTTTCGGATTTCTTCAATGAGCGGTGGAAGGATTTCCCTGTAATCTCCGACCACGGCCACATCCGAGACTTCGAATATGGCTGCATTGGGATCCGTATTGACGGCTACAATGCAATCGGATTCATCCATGCCGACCACGTGGTGTGACATTCCGGAAATACCCACACCGATATAGAGACGGGGTTTAACGGTTTTACCGCTTTGTCCGATCATTCGGCTCTCCGGCACCCAACCCTCATCCACCGGCGGACGAGTGGCACCCACGGCACCACACAACAGGGTGGCCAGATCTTCCAAAAGAACCCAGCCTTTCCGGTCTCCGATCCCCCAGCCTCCGGCCACAACCACATCAGCCACCTCCAGCGGCATCTCTTTGGGTTCCTCGATATGAACCTCAAGAACCTTTGGTCCGGATGTATGAAGATCTTCTTTCACAGGCAACATGATGCATTCACCGGATCTCTTGGTCGGTGTGAGTTTTTTCATGACGCCAGGCATCACGGTGGCCATCTGGGGACGGCAATGGGGACACAGAATGGTGGCGACCACCCCGCCGCCCCAGCCCGGAACCACCTGAAGGAGTCTCCCTTGGGAATCCAGACGCAAATCGATGCAATGGGCTGAAAGGCCGGTTTTGAGGCGGGCAGCAAGGCGGGGGGCCAACTCGATCCCCATACGGGTTGCCCCGAACAACAAAATATCCAGATGATAGGTTTGGCAAGCTTGAGCAAGAACGGAAGTGTATGAAAGCAACCGATATGGTTCCAGAAGCGGGCTGTCGGCCAGCAGAACCGTATCGGCACCCAGGGCGATCAGGTCGTCCGAAAGTGCCGAAATATCCCTGCCCAAAAGAAAAACACTGACCGTTCCTTTGGAAATGTCCGCCAGCTCACGCGCTTTCCCGATGAGCTCCAGCCCCACATTGTGAAGCACACCTCCCCGCTGTTCGACAAATACACCAATGTGTTGCTTTTTCATGGTTTAATTCCTTTTGCAGTAACACTTTAGCCCTTTGAAAACATTGCCGCTTCAGGTATAAATAAATTTTGGCTGAAAGAACTCGTGAATAAGTGCTCGTAATGAAAGAACCTGCCCGGACTATTAATAAAGGTCTCTGCTTTAACAGGGGATTTCATCCATAAAGTTAAATCGCCCATGGTTCTTTCAAAACGATCTCTAATTCACTTAGACAGCTTCCAGCCAAAATTTATTTATACCTGAAGCTCCTTTGGAATCGATTTGTTTCAAAAAACTAAACTATTCCCTTTTTCAGATAATCCCGAGCTGATGGATTTTATCGGCCAGCTCCCGGGCAATGTCTTCGGGTTTTCCGGTGATCTGTATACCCTTTCTTTTTTTTGTCTGTAGCAAAAGATCCGCCATTTGGGTGGGAGAACCCTCAAGTCCGATGAGGGTTTCGTCCATATTTAAAAACGCATTGTCCCAGATGTGAATGTCACGTTTTTCAGCAGCCAGTATCTCCATAAAAGAGATGTACCGCGGCTTATTGGCTTCTTTTGTAAAGGACAGAAGCAATGGCGGCTCGGCTTCAAGCTTGACGAAGCCTTGCTCTATTTTTTGTGTCAGCAGCAAGCGATCCGTCTTTGAGATATCCATGTCGCAAACATGCATGACATTGGGGACATCGAGAAGTTCGGCCACCTGGGAAGGAACCTGAGCCGTGGAGCCGTCCAGCGTAAAATTCCCACACAAGACCAGATCAAATTCTCCGATGTTTCGAATACCTTGGGCCAGTATGCGGGCTGTAGCCAGAGTATCCGATCCGGCAAAAGCCTTATCCGAAAGTAAAACCGCCCGGTCAGCTCCCATTGCCAAAACTTCACGCAATACCGGACGTGTGTCTAAAGGAGCCATGGATAACAGGATGACCTCAGCACCGAAAAGGTCCTTTACTTCAAGAGCCGCTTCAACGGCATGTTTGTCCAACGGATTGACGACGCTGGGAATTCCTTCGCGGATCAGGGTCTTGGATACGGGATCCATTTTGAGCCGGTCCCATGCTTTTGGGTCCGGGACCGGCTTCATGCAGACAATAACACGTTTCATTGAAGATCTACCTATTTTTTTCCTAATTTGAGCGATTGTCGAGGTTGCCGCAGAT
>JAOUGB010000252.1 GCA_029857875.1 Desulfobacteraceae bacterium
TTTCAAAATAGCTTCAGGTGTGATTGAATTTTCTGCTGGAAACTGTTTGAGTGGATTAAAAATCGTTATGAAAGAACCATAATCGATTTGATCTAAAAATGAATATCCCTATGAAAACAAAACCTTTTATTTATAGTCCGGGCAGGTTCTTTCATTACGAGATTTTATCCACGAGTTTTTCCAGGAAAAATTTAATTATACCTGAAGCGAAATTATTTGCTAAAGATTTAAAAAAAGTTACTTTATCTTTGGTTGTTCGTCGCCCTTTCCAAGGGCATTTAAAACCGCCTTTTTCATGACTTCGACAGGTGCTTTCATTCCGGTCCATAATTCCAACTGGAAAGCCCCTTGGTATACAAACATGGAAACACCATCTATTGTCTGGCACCCGATGTTTTCAGCCGCTCTCAAAAGACGGGTTTTTAATGGATTGTAGACGACGTCCATAACCACCATGGTTTTATCCAGGTCTTGTTTTCTAACCGGCATGGCGTCAATATCCGGCATCATCCCCACCGGCGTTGTGTTGATCAGGATGTGACATGCGGTTTTGTTCAACTTTGATATCGGCTGAAAATCGGCGCCCAGATCCTTTGCCAGTTCCTCGCCTTTGGCCGGTGTACGGTTTATAACCGTCACCCGCCCCCCCTCGGAAATTATGGCGAACCCGATGGCTCGCGCGGCGCCGCCGGCCCCAAGAATAACCACATTTTTATCTTTAATCGTTGTCCTTTCAAAAAGGGCCTTGACAACGCCAAGACCGTCTGAGTTGTATCCGGTTAAAACACCTTCTCGGTTTATGATGGTATTCACGGCCCTGATTTTTTCCGCTGTATCATCCAGTTCGTCAAGAAAATCCATTACGGAAACCTTGTGAGGAATCGTAATGCTGGCGCCTTTAATTCCAAGGGCTTTTATTCCGACAACGGCCTTGCCGATATCCTTTACCCGGAAAGCTAAATATGCGCCGTTGTATCCCAGCTCTGAAAAGGCGGTGTTGTGCATCAGCGGCCCCAAACTATGGGATACAGGATCTCCGAGTACCACAAAAAGGATTGTGTCAGAATTTAATATCACTTTCTATTTTTCCGTGATAGACTCTTCTATCTTCATGCCAAAATGTCTGCCGCCCTCTTCCACGGCCACCAGAATCTTGTCGCCGGGAGATAGGTTCACAACGGACACCGCTTTACCTTCAGGATCGGTCAGACGTATGGTTTCCGCATTTTGAACAATGGTTGTCATCTCTTTGCCACCGGCAACAGCCTTCACCAGCATTAGCGGACGTTTCTCGATCTTCAAACGCCCTACAATTCCGGTAGCTGTATCTCCCTTAAAATCTACGATCAGCACCGGGTCTCCGGCTGAAAGCTCTGAAAGGTATCTTGTTTTTCCCCCTGGAACTCTGGTGTATGAATGCACCGGTCCAGCATTGACCCGAAACGGCCTGGGGGAAACATAAGGATTTGATATGCTTTCAGAATGAATTAAAAACAGTGCATTGCTGCTATTTCCCACCAGCATCCCCTGCCCCATGCCCATGGATGTGCAGGTATCCACACAAACTCTGTCTCCCATCCCCACGGGTTTAACTTTGATAACTTCTGCGGTCTGAAGCGCGATTCTATCCCCCCTTGAATGAAACCACGAGAGCACTTTCTTGAGCTCAATTATATCGTCTGCATGGTAAACAACGTGCCCCACGCCTTTTTCAAGAATACCGAAAGCGGTTTCCATCTCTTCAAGGTTCCGCACCTGGGCAATAACGTCCGCACCTTTCGCGATGAGATTCTCAAGGGGAATGATTGTCCAGTCACTGCATTGAAGAATGACCTGCTTTTTCTGACTGAGTTTGACAATTTCGTCCTCATCTTCACCACTTTTTATGGTAAAAATAACAACATCTTTATCAAGTTTTAAATCACCATCTTCAGAAATAGTCTGTATTCTTCCCAAAGCTTTCGCTTTCTCTGAAAACCCCCTTGGAAGCATGATACCGTCTACACCGCCCTCAAGTGCGGTGGTCACGATTTTCTTGTCCCATGGATCCACCTTTACCCATATCTTTCGCATTATATTATTCCCTTTTTAAAACTTTTCATGCGTAAAAATAAACAATAACTACGCCAAAACCAAAATCTTCAGGGCATCTTCTACGCTGCTGCCGTCGTGAACAATGGACGAGATTGCCTTTACCATGCGTGTGGGATCCTTATGCTGAAACACATTGCGGCCGATAGAGGCACCGGCTCCTCCGGCCTCAATAGAGCCTTTTACCATTTCGAGTATCTCACGGTCTGAGTCCATTTTAGGCCCGCCGGCGATGACCACCGGAATCGAACATCCTGACACCACTTCTTTAAATGTGTCCACAGAACCGGTGTACGACACCTTGACAATGTCCGCACCCATTTCATTACCCACACGCGCAGCATGTTTCACTGCATTGACATCATACTCGTCCTTGATCTTCTCACCTCTGGGGTAAATCATGGCAAGCAGGGGAAGCCCCCAAATTCGGGCTTCGTTGCTGACTCGACCAAAATCGCGCAGCATCTCTTTTTCCTGGCCGTTTCCGAGATTGACGTGGATGGATATCGCATCAGCGCCGAGCTTGATCGCCTCTTCAACGGTGCAAACAAGTGTTTTCACGTTGGGATACGGTGAAAGGCTCGTGGAAGCGGACAGATGAATGATCAGGCCGATGTCTTTACCTTCTCCGCGGTGTCCTTCACCCACAAGTCCTTTGTGCTCCACAATGGCATTTGCGCCCCCTTCCGCCACTTTCTGGATGGCATCCTTCATATTCTTCAGTCCGTGGATGGGACCCATTGAAATTCCGTGATCCATAGGAACAATGACCGTTCTGCGGGTGTTTCGATTGATGATTCGTTCCATACGGATTCGTTTACCTAAATATGTCATGTTGTCTGCCTCCTTTTCCCACGAAAAAAGGCCGTGAAATTTTTCCACGGCCCTTAAATTAAGAAACCGTGGGATTTTCGATCTACCCACGGTTTTTTCGCTTTGCAAGTTGTTCTTGTATCAGCGCACCTCAGGCAGATCGGTACTAAAAAAATACCAATAATAAAAGTAATAGCTGCCTGTTCTTTTATGCACCATTTATTTTCCTTGATTCAATTGATTTGGAACCCCTCTTAACTTATAGATTTTTTAATGTCAAGACTTTTTTATACTCTAAATTGGAACCGCTGCCTTGTATAAAACAGCATCTCCTTTAATACTGTATTTTTTTACTACTGCGGGTATCAGTATCGACATCCCCTTTTTAATATCGACGCTGTTGTTTTCGGCGAGGTCGACAACAACGGCATCTCCATCCGTGCAAAACAGTATTTCAACACACCTTTTATCGGGGCTGTAATAATTCATATCAGTTTTTACCGTAAGAACCGACAAAGCAAACTCTTCGGCATGACTTTCATATCGCTGTTCACATGGATTAATTCTCTCCATATTGAGAATGTTGATTTCGCGTTCTTCAAAGTCAAGGACATTCAACAGCTCTTTAACATCAACATGCTTTGGCGTCAGCCCGCCCCGTAATACATTGTCTGAATTTGCCATTAATTCTATGCCGACACCATCCAGATAAGCATGAAGTGTTCCGGCCGGAAGGAACATGGCCTGACCCGGTTCCAGACAAATCAGATTCAAAATGATGGGAGATAAAATGCCGATATCCGACGGATATTCTTCATGCAGATCGATCATCCACTGATACGCATTATTTTTGTCTTTCAGCTGATCTGCCTCTTTAACGGCATCATTGATGATCCGCTTCTGCGTCGTGCGATTCATGATCATCATGGCTTTAAAAAAGTCTTTCAACCCTCTGGAATTCGGCTGTTGTCGAAAGAGGTCGAAATCTTTTTTTAAACCCGGCGGGCATATTTTGTCCATAAGGGAAATCATGTCGGGAATTTTTCGAAAACCGTTTAGCGCCCAGAAAAAGGTCAATGCACAGATACATTCGGGTTTGTGGTTGTCATCTTTGTAATTTCTATTGGGCGCATCCAAAGGAATTCCGAGCCTGTTTTCCCTTTCAAAACCTTCACTGGCCTGATCCAGACTGGGATGGGCCTGGATGGAAAGCGGTTTCGCAGCAGCAAGCACCTTAAAAAGATAGGGAAGTCTGTTTTTAAACTTTTTAGCAACTTTTCCCCCAAGAATGTCCTGGGAATTTTTATCAATCAATTCCAACAGCGATCGCCACGTTCCATTGCATTTTACCTTAGAAGGCGCCTTGGGATGGGCCCCCATCCAAAGTTCCGCCTGGGGGGTGTTGGCCGGAGAATCACTTCCCAAAAGTTCCGGAATGGCCGTGTACGAGCCCCAGGCATATTCCTGAATGGTATTTTCAAGCAAACATATCCCGGTCATACCTAACTCCAATTATTGACAAAGATTGACTTAAAAAAACAAAATATTTTTTATTTAAACAAACTTTAAATATTTCTACAAACTAAATGTTTGGGTTTACTTAGCTATTTTAGGGTGATATTAAGGTAATTATATAATAATTGATATTAGTTATGTCCATCCATAAATGAGGATTTTTGTTCAAGATCAAGGCATTCGAAAAAAATAACCACAGGCATATGTTTAATATTCCGAGGATTATTTTTTGAGCATAACGCAGAGACTTGTCCGCCTCCGGCGGATTGGGTAAAAAGACCATTTATGGATGGACAATAGTTAAAGGCATTCAAGTGTCTCTCATAGTCAACGAAATATTTTACAGCATACAAGGTGAATCCATATACAGCGGCCGTCCCTGCACATTCG
>JAOUGB010000253.1 GCA_029857875.1 Desulfobacteraceae bacterium
GAAAAAAATAACCACAGGCATATAGTTGATATTCCGAGGATTATTTTTTGAGCATAACGCAGAGATTGGGCAAAAAGACCATTTATGGACGGACACGAGTTAAAACTTTTTGAGCTTCTTGTAATCGATGGCTGAAGCATAATCGACTAAATCATTTTGGTTGATATTCCGTCCTTTAACAGAAACAAGGTATTGCTTCTCTACAACGATATTTATTTCTCCATTTTTTTGTGTTGGATGGTACTTTATGATGGCCTTTTGCATCTTTATTTTTGTGAGTTTTCCTCCATCAGCTGAAGCGTAGGCAGGGTTTGAAAACATCATAACCATAGATTGAAGCGCAGGAGAATCCGTAATTATTTCTATTGTAACGGAACTTTTATCTTTTTTATATTCTCTCTTTGCTGAAATCATACCACCAAGATATCCTGGACCCGCAGCCTGTGATTTAACATCCTCTGCCGACCACCCGGCTAATGGTTCGGGTAATAAATCTTCCAGCTTGCCGCTTCGCTTTTGGCGTATGAGTTGGGAGGCATAGTCGAGGCTGTTTGCAGCTTCAACATAGTTATTTTCCTTATAATATTCCATCGCTTCTTCTATGGAATCGGTAATTTCATCGGCAAAAACAGCACCAGGGGTAATAAATAATGTACTTATCAATAAAACAATAAAACACACGTGGAAAACTTTAGACATTCGAAGCATTTTTACCTCCTTATTCATCCTTTTTAATTGTTTCAAATCTTAGCTTTAGTACGAGTATTGACATGCCTGCACATTCTGTCAACAAGAAAAAGCCTGCAATAAAAACGAAGTGTTTTCATATTCGGTTTCGGTTGATTATAGGCAACTGTTGTTGCAGAATAATATTTTATACTTATTTTATTTCTAAAGTTCCAGTGTTTTGTTTCACAGTTACTATGGAATCATCGAAATTTTCTTCTTTTAGGAATACGGCAATGCGACTCAAAATCATAATGCTTTTTACGATTTTTGTATTTCTGTTTATGACCGGATGCACCAGACTCTATAATAAAACCGAATTATCCACCGGCCATATAGCCCCACTGGTAAAAAAAATACAGCCGGCGGTCGTGACCGTTGTCGTTTATGATGTTAATCGGGAGGTATCAAATCTGGGAAGCGGCTTTTTTATTGATAAAAAAGGATATCTTATTACGAATTACCATGTTCTCAAAGGTTCTTATGCTGCCGATGTAAAAACTTATGACGGGAAGGAGTATCCCATAGAGCTGGTTGTGGCTGAAAATATACCCTCAGATTTAATCAAAGTGTGGGTAAAAATACCGGAATCGTCAATTCACTGGATTCCCGTTACTGAAACAGAACCCTCCATTGCTGATCGTGTTGTGGTGGTGGGGAGTCCTCTGGGGCTTGAGCAAACGGTTAGCGAAGGCATTGTATCTGCCGTTCGAGAACTGCCGGTTGTGGGAAAAGTTTTTCAGCTTTCAGCGCCAATTTCTCCGGGATCCAGTGGAAGTCCTGTGGTGAACATGAGAGGTAAGGTGGTTGGTGTGGTTTCATTCCAGGCGGCCATGGGACAGAATCTTAATTTTGCTGTTTCCAGCAAAGGGATACTTGATTTAAAACATAGTGAGACGTCAAAAACACTTTCGGAATGGACGTATGATATAAATATGAGAACGCCAAAACTGGTTGAAAAATTGTGCAAAGAAGGATTTAATTTTTCCATCAGAGGAGAATTTAAAGACGCTCTCAATTACTTTCAAGAGGCTACGGAGAAAAGTCCGAATGATACGGTGGCATGGTATGGACTGGGAAGCTGCTATGACGGATTAGACCAACCGGAAGAAGCTTTAGAGGCGTTTAAACAGGTCATTCGTATTGACCCGAAAAATGCCGTCTCTTATTTTAATCTGGCACGATACTATCGGAAACTGGGTCGCTACGAAAAAGCCATTGAAGCTTATTATCAAGCCATAGAAGCTGATCCTGATCATGCCCCATCTTATTTTGATCTTGGCATGGTTTACGGCGAGCTGGAAGAATTTAAAAATAGTGAGAAGGCGTTCAAACAGGTTCTAAGAATCAATCCTGATCATGCACCGACGCACTTTTATATAGGCTTGATCTACAACAACATAGGGCAATATGATGCTGCGGTGACATCCTATAAAAAAGCATTGAAAATCGAGCCGGATTCGGCGCCAATACTTTACAATCTTGGGATTGCATATGGCGGTCTTGGAGACAGCAAAGCAGAAATTGAAGCCTTCAAGCAGGCGATTCGAGTTAATCCTGATTTTGCTCCGACTCATTATAATATGGGGCTTATCTATCTCAACCACAGCGATAAGGCAGCAGCACTGCAAGAATATAAAATTTTAAAAGAACTCAATCCGGACATGGCTGAAATGCTGTTTAAAAAAATTTATTAAACAGATCTTCTTTCACTCCTATTTCAGTTTAGGGAAAATAGCCGCGACATGGGAGCGATTTAATACATAAAAACACCCCGTCCCCCAAAATATCTTGCTTATTTTATCCAGTTCTCGCGGTCCTCCATCCACTTTGCAACCATCTCATCCAGCCAACCTTTCAATCCTTCGGCCATGTAAAACTTTGGAAAAAGAAGATCCTCATCCGGTTCAATAATCCCTTCATCAACGGCAATTCGATGAAGGGCTGTATCGGGATAAATTCGGATTCCCGAAGTGATCTTCATCGCCTCGGTTTCCAGTGAATCTGCAAAATAAAAGCTTTGTTTAACGCTGTCTTTGGTTTCTCCCGGCCCTCCCAGCAAAAGAAATCCCATGCGACGGATCTGTTGGTTCCCAAGCATTTTTGATATTCGACGAACATCATCGAGCGTATACCGTTTGTTCATTCTTTTTAGAATGCTTTCAGACCCGCTTTCAAATCCCAGGGAAACCTCTTTGCATCCAGCTTGGGCCATTTTTTCAACCAGCTCGTCATCGATCTTCCAGGGATATAAAATACAGCGCCATCTGATGTTTAACCCTGCGCTAATTATCCGGTCACACAATGCTTTGGCATACGACAATGGGAAATTAAAGGTGTTGTCCACAAAAAAAAAGTTCTCTATACCGGCGTTTGCATACTGAAGAATAAAGTCCACAGCGTATGCCACAGAGTGTTTTCTCAGCAATCGCCCCTCGATGGAAGCCGTAGAGCAGTAGCTGCAATCCATAGCGCACCCTCGACGCGTCTGTACCGGAAACCATATTTCTTCATTTTTTAAACAAGAAGGAAGAAGCAGATGGGCGTTCAAAAGGGGCTGTGGATGGGAATCCAAATCTTTGACAGGCCGGCTTTCTTTCACAAGACCCGTCTCAGGAAGACAAAGACCGGGGATTTTTGAAATATCGCCTTTATGCTCAAGTCGTTCCAAAAGCATAACGAACGCCTTCTCCCCTTCACCCTGGATCCCCATATCCGCCTTTAAATATTCGAGTGCTCTCCGGGGAAATATGCTGTATCCGGCGCCGCCCAACACGATAGGTGCATCCGAAAGGCTTCTGCATTCGCTAACCACCGTTCTTACCCCATCGAGCAGGAAATTAGGGCTCTCCATCAACTGATCATCAATATTTCTCACCGAAATTCCGATGACATCCGGTGAATATCCTGAAATAGCCTCTCTTAAAAGTCCGCGAATATCCCTTACCATCATCAGGTTTAAGATTTTTACTTCATGCCCGGCGTTTTGGACGGCCGCACCGACATATGCCATCCCCAGGGGCAATACCGGCATGTTAATCTGTTCCGTGTTGGCGGAAATCAACAGAATCTTCATTATACATATCTCCAGTTTTTTTAAATCAGAATCAAAGATCGGGGCGCTCTGTACAGGGTTTATCTCCGGGTCCTGGCAAGTGGGCTTTTAAACCTCCCCTTGATTCGCCTTCAATGAGAGATTTTATGTCCGGATATGCATATATGGTCTTAGCATTATTTTGTGGCAAACCACCGGAATCCGCCGAAGGTCCATAAACACTGTGCACATTTCTTCCCAGCATCCTGAGGATGGCTGTCTGTTCTCCCCGATGATGTGCTGTATGGGCGATTCGTCTCAGCATAATCCAGGTTCTCGAGCGCCTGGTATCAAAAAAAGAAACCTCCTTTTCCCACCAGGTTTTGTCCGATTTTTTTAACATCTCAACCCGTTTTTCGGAATCTTCAGCATATCGTTTTATAAATTCAAGCCGTGTTTCTTTTTCGGGCAAAGGAGGGGCATCAACATCAATGCCGAACATGTTGCAAAACCATTTGTCTTCACCGGTGCACTGATGCACCATGTGTTCGAGCGGGCTCCGATCTTTTTTCTCCAATGGATGGGGACGGACAAAAAGATCGTCGTCTGTGAACATGCTCCAAACGCTAAGCGTCTTAATCCTTTCAGTATCATATGTGTCTATAAAAAATTGATATTCCATTTTTGCTCCTTTTCACATCGCTTTTGCCTAAGCTGAATTTACTCCCATAATTCCGTCATGACAGCCATCTGTTTTTTATTCCATTTTTATACAATACACCACGACTGTCAAGCCCGACAAGGTATCATCAGTTAAATCATATGAATTGTTAATTTTATACAAAAGTGATATCAGATTTAAAAGACCGGTTCCGTCCGTCTTTTAAACAAAGACATGATTTACAAGGGAGAGCCTATGAAAACCAAACCAGACATCATCTCTGATGTGAGAAGTTTTATGAAAAGCAGAGTGATCCTTTCCGCCGCCGAATTAGATTTCTTTTCAAAGCTGGACGACAATTTTATCTCCGCAAAAGAACTGGCTGAT
>JAOUGB010000254.1 GCA_029857875.1 Desulfobacteraceae bacterium
TCCGCCCATAGACACGGGAATTCTCGCCGCCAAGGGTTCTTTGTTCCTCACCCGGCCGAGCCTTATGGCCTATACCGCCAGGCGTGAGGATCTGCTTGCCCATGCTCGCGATCTGTTCGAGGTGGTGGAAAAAGGTGTGGTTAAGATCGAGGTTCGACAAACATATCCTCTGGCCGAGGCTTTTAGGGCACATCAGGATCTCGAGGATCGTAAGACCACCGGGTCTTCGCTTTTGATTCCTTGATTCCTTTAAAACCTATTGAGAAAGAATGATGCTCAAGAAAATCATCTCAGGCGGACAAACAAGTGCTGACCAGGCTGCCCTTGATGCCGCAATCAAACTGGGAATTGCCCATGGTGGATGGATACCGAAAGGCCGGACCACTGAAACCGGCACATTGCCTGAAAATTATAATCTTCGAGAAATGCCAACCGATGATTATTCTAAGTGTATAGAACAGAACGTAAAAGATTCAAAAGGGACACTCATCATATTCTACGGGAAACTCACCGGAGATCTTTATCGCGCTGAAAGAGAAACGTTGAAGCACAAACATCAGCTTCTTGGTGTCGACCTTAATCAAACCATTGCGTTTCATGCTGCATCTTTGGTTAATGACTGGATTCAGTTGAGATACATTGATGTTCTTTATGTAGTTGGCCCAAGTACAGCCGCAAATCCCCACGCAGGAAAACACACAAAGATTATGCTTGAGAGAGCATTGATATTGGATCTAATGAATGTCTCTTCCCATCGGGCCATTACCGATTATTCCAAAAAAGACCATCTTGAGAAACGTCCCGTGCTTCCAAAAACCATTCATGAAGCTGTTGAGAGATTGATAACGGAAATGGTGCTCAAGGATAAAGTTGTCATCGCCAATATGACACATGATGAACTTGTTGATCTCAATTCGAATCTGGGTGCATATATCCGAAATGCATTCCGTCTTTGGTCCGGCAACCATGAACTCATGGAATCCTGCAGATTTGTGTCCAAAAATAAAAAATTGAATGTGGACGAGGCCTCCTTTGCCATTATTGATGCAATGTGGGAAAAATTACGGAAGACCCATAAGTTGAAAGTCATTAAATGAAAGAGGAACCAGGATCAAACCCTGATCCTTGATTAAAAAAGCACAGGGGATGGTGAAAATCCCTACCAGTGACCGGCTCGATCTGCCGGCAGACGTGTCCCATAATGCGGTTGTGGGGAACGAGGGGGTTGTTAGGATATTATTTGCAGTTCTATTTATCTGTTCTTATCCGTTAGCCCTTGATGCGGATATAAATACGTGGACAACGGATTGGGGTAACAAAGAAACATGATATTTGAAGCAGTACTTTTTGATCTTGATGGGACATTGATTGATACCCTAAATGATATCGGTGATGCTGTAAACAGGGTACTGTCAAATAAAAGATTTCCAACACATGCGATCTCAACTTACCGGAAGTTTGTCGGTGATGGCTCAAGAATCCTTATTGAACGGGCATTGCCCAAAAAATATCGTAAAGAAAAAATTATCGATACCTGTCTAAATGAATATATTGAAGATTATACTCGAAATTATAATGTAAAGTCTAAACTTTATTTTGCCATACCCAATCTGTTGGATACATTAAAAGCAAAAGGCCTGAAACTAGGCATTTTATCGAATAAGCCGGATGGCATTACAAAAAAATGTGTAAAAACCTTTCTTTCAAAATGGGATTTCGATGTTGTTTTCGGGCAACGTCATTCGGTCCCCCGCAAGCCGGATCCACAGGGAGCGCTTGAAGTAGCAAAAAAAATGTCCATACCACCATCTCATTTCCTTTATCTCGGAGATACCCCCATTGATATGAAAACAGCTGTTTCCGCCGGCATGTTTCCCGTTGGCGTGCTTTGGGGTTTTCGTTCCCGAAAAGAGCTGCAGGAAAATGGAGCAGGTGCTATTGTTGACGAGCCTCTAGATGTTTTAAATCTTTTGCAGGGACTGTGACTTCCGGATCGTGCTTTATCCGCCTCAGGTGTGTTTATCGGCTTGGCGAAAATGAAATTATCGTCATATCATCTTTGTTACCTAAATTGCACAATGTGAAAAAAATATAATACATATTGTGGCATCCATCTCACAATTTATTTAGATGATTCTTTTTAAAAATTATTAACTGCTTGAAATATATTGAAAAGATTAAAATGTTTCATTGGGCATAATTTTTGCAGAAAAAATCAGGCATCGCATCCAAAAGATAAAGCCAAATCCCGAGCGATCGGGAGACGGAAAGCCACGGATCTAAATTTAGATGGCCGGGTTGCCTTGAGGAAAAGGGGTAATTCGGCTTTTTTTGTTTAAATTTAATAGATCCGGAATCTGCCTGTGAATATCAGTAGTGCAAAAGCTTTGGTACCTGCTAAAAGTTTTATTCCCGTGCCCAAACCCACTAACCTGGATGCGGTTTTCTACGACCTGTATCCCAGGCAACATCGAGATCAAGTTGTATTTACAATATGTGTTTCAGATGAATCAGATGGTAAATATGGAACTGACGGAAGAAAATTGATAAATCCCAAATACGAAAAATTTATAGATATTTATGCTTGATTGCCGTTGCGATGAGGTAGGAGAATTCAAAGGACATCCCCAAGCACTGTCAAAGACCTCCTGAGCGAAATCCAGTGTATCGTCACATTTCGTTAAGTTATATCATTTGCGCGAAGAGGACAGAGCCATCACCGGTTCCGTCCTTTGTTTGTTATGTATCCAAGTTTTTTGAAGCTCCATAATTCTTGTGATATCGCAAAAAATAATATAGTATCACCAGTCAAGCTACCATTGTCTTTGCAGAAAGATATCTTCAAGATATCTTTCGTATAACATATAAAGAGGGGGAATCATGAAATGTTATAAGATTGCGAAATTTGCGTCATTAATGGCAGCAATGTTATTATTGGCGACTGGCTGTGCATCAACTCCCCCAAAAAAATATGAGGAGCATGCTGCCCGGTTACTTATTCGTCTGCCAACGTCCTGCAATACTCCAGACGGAGCCACATTGGATGCAGAGGGCAATATCATCCTGTCAATACCGAATTTCAACAATGGCGCATTGTTGAAAGACGGGGTTATTGAAACGCCCGCCCCACCTAAGATGGTGAAGATCAACAAGAACAACGAACTGACCACATGGTATGAATTCCGTGAAGAAGACATGCATCCAGACACAGGGAAAATCGGTCCCATGGACTGTGCTTTCGGACCTGATGGCAATCTTTATGTGGCAGACATGCAGATCTTTTGGGATAATCATCAACAATCCCGCCTTCTTCGAATCAATGTCATAGACGGCCGACCCGTTAGCATGGATGTTGTTGTGGAGGGCTTTATTGTTTCCAACGGTATGGTGTGGAAAGGGGATACCTTATTTGTAACGGAAACGATTCTCGCGCACCCAAAAGCGGGTGAAAAAAATTCACAGCTTCTCAGCGGGGTCTATGCTTTCAAAATTGACGAGTTGAAAAGCGGTTGTTTGATATTGCCCCCCTACGATGAGAATAATCCAGAAAGACATTTGATGGAGGTTTTCCGTTCCAGTGGGAGGGTCGGGTTCGGGGCCGATGGTGTGACCGTGGACGGGAAAGGAAATCTTTATACCAGTATTATTGAAGACGGGTTGATTTATAAGACAAGTTTCGACGATAAAGGTGAGCCGGTCGAGACCAGCCTGTTTGCCAGGAGTAATGATATGGTTTCAGCCGACGGTATCGTGTGGAGAAAGGAAGACAATCGTATATATGTTGCTGATATACTGAATAACGCTGTTCACACGGTGGATATGAAGGGAAATGTTCAAACATTACACAAAAATCCGGATACAGACGGGGCCGATGGATCCCTAGACCAGCCATGCGAAGTGCTCATACGTGGCAACGAGTTGATCGTTGTAAGCATGGACATGCCATGGGAAGATCCAACCGGGCTGCTTGTCAATACGAAAATCGACGAGCCGTATACAATTTCAGTGATTCCACTTGGTAGAGGTGATATGTAAAACCTCAATTGAGCGAAAGCCGATGACACCCCATTGCCTTCGGCATGACTCCTACGGCGTCTTCGTTATCAAGGGTTCGCAGTAGACGACTACGGCTTCACTCTCGATGCCTTGGATCTTGGGGCATCCTCGACTTTCGCTCAATTGAGGTAAAGCCTTTCTATGTTCAAAAAGGCTGACAACAATATGCCAAACGGAACAACCCTTTTATGGGAAGGAGATGAAACTTGACGTTTGTAGAAAAAAGAAAACATCCGAGAGTCGATATAAATAACCTCATATCTTATCGTTGTATGGATGACAGCGGCAACCAGACAAAGGAGGGGAGAGGAAAGTCTATAAATATCAGCCAGGGGGGGATCCTCATAGAAACCCATAACCCGTTTGAATGGCAAGATATTCTACTATTGTTCATCGATATTGAAGATGAATCGGTGAGTATTAAAGGCAAGGTCATTTATTGCAATGCAGCGAATTTTGGAAAATTTCGAACCGGCATCCAGTTCCTTGAAACCAATGATAAAATCGTGTCGTTTGTCATAAAGCTGTTAAAAACGTATAGCAAATTATTAGGTATAGCTTAGTACATGTATTCGTAAATACGGTTACGTATTTATAACTTGGTTTTTTCATTCTATGTATGCAAAAGTTTAAAGTGCCTAAAGTGAACTAAAGTGCCTAAAGTGAACTAAAGTGCCTAAAGTGAACTAAAGTGCCTAAAGTTAAGGTATTCTATCAATTTTAATTATAATTGATGGCGCTGAA
>JAOUGB010000255.1 GCA_029857875.1 Desulfobacteraceae bacterium
ATCCCTAAACCACTCAAACAGTACACGCTTTTTTAAAAAAATTATCCATTCCGCTGATATATAAAGGTTTACAATAAAAACTCCCCGACCCCTCAATTATTTATATTAAAATTCATCATTCTTGACTGTCAAAATTTTTGGATCTGACATCATGTAATATTTCAAGAATTTCCGCTTTGGATGAAACTGGGCCCAAGAGTGCCCCCCAGCCCATTTGAAACTGAAACAATCCATCATAAGCCGTATCATGAAATGATCGAATCCGATGGGGGATGTCGTGTTCATTCAGGATAGAATCGACAAGCTGTGCTTCTACGATATTGTCCAAGATCGCTATATTTACAAATTCCTGCTCGTATTTTTTATCCATATTTTGATATAAACATGTTATGTGCGAATCCAGTCATACCTTTAACTTGAATCGTCACTATTTTTACCGGAATCTGAAATTTAGTCAATTACAAAAAACCGTCTAATGGTTAGACGTTAAAATGGATGTGGAATGAATTACATGTTTTTTGTGAACTTATTTACATATATTTCTTAAGTATTTCTTGTGAAATATTTATAATTATCTGTAATTCTTATATTATAGAACAAAATGGATTCGGCATGGCTTTTGCTTATAATGAGGCGATAACAGGATCGCCAAACACATCCGGAATGCCATGAAACTTGCATTCACAGATGACTATTCCTCCGAAAAATTGATACGTCAATATTACTACATATTGTAGTTTATTATATCTTGACACACAATATTTTGCTTGTTACGATCAAAAATAAACAATTTTGCCGGCATCAGTGAGTGCATTCTCACGCCACTTATTGGAATAAGCAAGTATCCGGATTTAACCGGGGCTGCAGGGTAATTTTTAACCATGTGGTAAGGTCAACACTTTTGACAACCTCGTTGAATCGACCAGGATTCATGAGAGTTCTATAGATATTTCAAAAGACGTAAATCTGACCTTCGCATCACAACATTGTATCAGTCTTATGGATAATGAAAGCAAATTTAGCGAATTAAATCCTTCAGATTCAAATCCGGAACGTCTCACAAAAGGAAAGGAGATTCGCAAAAAACACTTAATTAATAAGCTGAATTACATTAATTTTCAAGATGGAACCATCCTTGTAAATTTTAAACATATCAAATACGACCACACTGTTTCCCACAGAGCCAAACCGCAACCATGCCTTGGAGAGGAGTTAAAATGTCTTTGGATTGAGACGGATAAAATTTCTCAACAGTTGTCATCCTATAAATTCCAAGAAATTGTCATACCCAACGGTAAAAAAATAATATTGGTAAAATCCAATGAGATCAATATTGACGACACAGGTATTCGTCTTGTTCTGCCAGATACGTGCTGGGAAATCAGTCCCCGGAAAATGAGACGGCATTCATGCAAAGGTATCAAGGTTCAGCTAATTCAGAACAGTGCTTCTTTTTACGGTGTTCTCATCGATTTTAGTACGGCTTCCTTTCGTGTTGAAATCACTGCAGATCCTCCCCAGACATTTCAATGGATCGATCCTGAATCCACGGTAAACTTGAGTTTTTCCGATGACAATGGGATTCTCTATTCAGGAGAATGTAGAATACTCAAGCAGACCGGCGATCATAAAACAAGAAGTTATGTTCTTGAACCGGCAAGATATCAGGTCCAAAGGTTTAAACCCAAAGAATTCCGAAGCGTCCGCCAGAAACTGGTTCCATCACCAAGTGTCATCTTCAAGCATCCGTTTACAGAAAAGATGGCCAACCTGAAAGTTATTGACCTGTCGGGTTCCGGTTTTTCAGTGGAGGAAGACAGGAGTAACGCTGTTCTTCTACCCGGAATGATCATCCCTGAACTGGAATTGAACTTTGCAAGCAACTTCAGCGTCAAATGTAAGACCCAGGCTGTTTATAGACAACTCATGGGAGAAGAAAAAAACAGCAATTGGGTGAAATGTGGCATGGCCATCCTCGATATAAGTATCGAAGACCACGGCAGACTTTCTGCATTACTTCATCAGGCAAAAGACGACCATTCATATATTTGCAACCGCGTTAATATGGACGACCTCTGGGGCTTCTTTTTTGAATCAGGTTTCATTTATCCAAAAAAATATGCATTTCTCGAAGCAAATAAAGAGAAAATCAAGGCGGTTTACAAAAAGCTCTATACTCAAAATCAGAAGATCGCCAGACATTTTATTTATCAGGACAAGGATCGAATTCTCGGCCATCTTGCCATGATTCGTTTTTATGAAAATACCTGGTTGATCCATCATCATGCTGCCGATCGATCCGTTTCATTGAAAGCCGGGATCGCTGTTCTGGATCAGATTGGGCGGTTTATAAATGATTCCCACCAGTTCTACTCTACCCGAATGAATTATGCTTTTTGCTATTTCAGACCTGAGAATCGATTTCCCAACCGTGTTTTTGGAGGGGTTTTTAAAAGCATAAGTGATCCAAAAGTCTGTTCGCTCGATACATTTGCGTATTTTCATTGTCGGAAAACCTCAAATGATGAATCGGGGTTGGATAGGCCGTGGGATTTGATGGAAGCTAAATCCGAAGATCTTTTTGAGTTACAAAAATTTTACGAGTTTTCATCCGGCGGAATCATGCTGGATGCCATGGAATTGAACGAAGGTGACGCTATGGATGAGCTTTCAATGAAATATCAACAGCTTGGACTAAAGAGAGAAAAGCATGTTTTTTCGTTGAAAAGGGACGGCAAACTCAAGGTTGTGGCCATAATCAATATTTCAGATGTCGGCTTGAACCTTGCTGATCTGACCAGTAATATCAAAGTCATTGTTGTTGATTCAAGCGAGCTTACAAAAGATATTCTTTATTTGGCGCTTTCCCAGCTCTCCAAAAAATTTGAACAGGATGAGATACCGGTTCTTATTTATCCGGTGAGTTATGTGGAGAACAATTTCATACCCTATGAAAAATTATATCATCTTTGGACGCTGAATATGCAGTACACGGATCATTATTTTAAGTATATTGATGAGTTAATGAGGGGAGTTCATTCTTGAAAAAAACGAATGTTTACTATAGTCGCCGTCAACTAAGCGCCTTGTGGCCCTTGCAGGAGATTAATGGGGTATAGGTAAATCTTCTGGGATCGAAAAAAAATTTCTTGAATTCCTCAAAAAATTCTTCATATCCTCCTTTGTATTCTTTAAACTCATATCCTAATCTTTTTACGGCAACTTCCAACTTCTTGGTCCAGTTAAAGGCGTCTCTTTCCTTCAATTCTCCAAAAATTAGATGATGGGGCGCCATGCTCACGTCTATATCCTGGTATCCGAGGTCATAAAGAAAAGAATAAAGCTTGATTCCGACAAAGGGATCAAAATCAGCATTTTTTTCCATATCTTTGGTTAATCCGTAAATTGTTCTTTTAAGCCTTTTAGAAAGCCCGAAATGGTTCAGGCAGTTATAATCCAGATCAATAAGGCAGATGATGCCACCGGGCTTTAAGATACTGGATATATTCTTGACAATGTTAAAACTTTCAGATCGATAATATTCGAGGACAAATCGGACCCAAAGAAAATCGAACAATCCCAAATCATCCAAGGGGTCACGAATGTCCCTACAAATATATTTAATACCCTTTTTACGGTAGTGCTTTTTTGCGTATTTAATTCTTTCTTCAGCGATATCAACCCCGACGACTTCACCATTCGGTTGAACCAGCTTGTGAAGATAGAAGGATGTTTTCCCGGAACCAAAACCCAAATCGGCAACACGCATACCCGGTTTTATACCAGCCCAAGTGGCCTGTTTTTCAACTATTTTACCGTCTGTTTTCAAATCAAGACGAAGCGCTTCTTCATCGCTCTCCATTAAATATCCACGACGATTCGTATTTGAGGTATTCATAATTTTTTCAAAGACAAGAAACCGGGAACCCTGTAAAGAATGGGATCCATGGTCTTATTTACAATATGTATTATTTCTTAATTGAG
Source organism: Desulfobacteraceae bacterium (assembly GCA_029857875.1). GTDB lineage: Bacteria > Desulfobacterota > Desulfobacteria > Desulfobacterales > UBA11574 > UBA11574. The sequence goes on from JAOUGB010000255.1 coordinate 3,985, forward strand.
GTTGTTATATCTTCGATACTGTTTAGAATTTCTGGATGCTTTTCGAAACAAAATGCTCAATTTATAAATAATGACGGTGAGGGTCAAGCTTTTTGTGGCTAAAAGCTTAGAAAGGGTGTTGGAGTTCACAGATTCCATACCTACAAAAACAATCTCTATGCGGCATGAATTATCCTTATTTTTGTCAGCTGCGTGCGGATATGGCTGGTTAAAATTGCGGCTTCAAGTAAAGCACGATCGGTAAAAATTATTTGCTTAGTTCATCCCGCACAACCTGCCCTATTTTATCCAATAGATATGGCTTTCTTATATATGATGTTGCACCCAATCTTTGAGCTTCTTTAACACGATCTGTCTCAGAATAACCACTGGCGATGATGGCTTTTTGATTTGGATGTATTTCGAGAATTTTTTTGTACGTATCGAGTCCGTCGATCCCGGGCTCCATGATCATATCCAGGACCAGAAGATCTGCTGAATGATGCTTCATGTAATCAACAGCCTCTTCACCACTCGAGGCAGAAACAACAGAATACCCCAATTTTGTTAACATTTCAGAAGCAATTTTCCTTTGATCTTCCACATCATCCACCACTAAGATTGATTCTCCATTTGACATGATATCTTCTATAGATAATAGGGGTTTATCACGGGTCAACTCTTGTCTTATGACTGGAAAATAGAGTGTAAATTCGGTTCCTTTGCCACCAGTACTCTTTACGTCAATATACCCTTTATGGTCTTTTACGGTTCCCCAAACAACAGCCATTCCCAATCCCGTTCCGCTTTTTCCCATGACCTTTTTGGT
>JAOUGB010000004.1 GCA_029857875.1 Desulfobacteraceae bacterium
CCGCACAGCATCCATTTCCTGATCTTCTCTCATCCGTGCGATTTTTTCTTCTATGCGGTGCGCTTTTTGCTTTGATATTCCGTCATCCATTTTTATCATTTCCTGTTGGTTTCTTGATACAGCTTCCGGCCAAAAATTTAATCATACCTGAAGCTTTTTTGAGATCGATTTGTTTCAAATGATCAAACTATTACAAGGCACAGAGCAAAAAATAACAGATATATCCTTTGTGTCTTGGTGCCTTTGTGGCAAATATTTTTCGTTTTCGGCATCGTCCAGTTTAGGTTTCCGTATTTTTTACTTTGGCGCGTTCATGCAAATAGAGGGTTTCAAAATGATAACGCATCAGCTTCTCAGGGGCCAGAGACGGATTTAGACGATACAAAGGTTTGCACAAAAGGACTTCCTCGGGTGAATGTGCGAACCTAAGATATGGACAGTCGACTTTTTTTATAATCGACATCGTAAGGAAATACTCCTCTTTGGTTACCAGAGAAAATAACGGACTCTCAACAGGCACTTTCAGCCTGATCCGGGCAAACTTTAAATTCTTCGTGGCCAAATAGTCTCCAACTTCATCAAGCGCATCCAGGAAGCTCTTTTCAAGACCATACTGCCTTACCAGGCCGCTAATTTGATTAAAGGCATCTCGTTTGATGGGCTTTTTTTGTCTCTGTTTGGCCCGTTTATGCTTTATGTCTTTTAGTAAATCCATATAGTTAATCGTCTCGAAAATTCTACAACACAATGAAAATATAGGGTATTTTTGAGATTTGAACGCTTGCCTCGAAAATGGAATAATGGAATTGTGGAATACTGGAAGGCTGGTTTTTTGAAAAGGTTATTATCCATTTTTATTTTACCATTAACCCAACATTCCATCACTCCATTATTCCACTATTCCAAATGCAGAGTGAAACAAAGTTCTATTGCCATAAAATCCAAGTAATCTCGGCACAAAATTGTTTTCTTTTAGTCAGATTCGGTAATCTTCAAAGTCTATTGTGGGGATATGGACCCACATTTTGTCCAGGCTGTGATAACCGTTGCGTTTCCGGCCGTTGTAGCCATAACGCATTGCCGTGAGGCCCTCTTCCAGGGTCCTGATGACATTTTCTGCTTTAAACTCGTTGGGCGGCACAAAATCCTTCATGCAGATTTCTTGCCCTGTTTTATGGCCAAGTAAAAATGGATGTTTGTATTTTTCTATTACGAAAGGCTTGTAAGGCGAGTAAGTCGATACCGCGACTCTGCATTCCGGGAATAAATAGCTGCGTGCGTAGTAATCCTTAAGGACATACTCTTTTGTGCGTTTATATACAAAGTATTCCCCTTTATAAGAGTTGTTTCTGGTAAAACCAAAACCATCGATCTCAAGAGCGCGCGTATCCGCAATATAAAGCAATGTTGCGATGTGCTCAGGCTTTGCCTGACTGAATTGTTTTCGTGTTTTCAGCGCTTTTGCTATACGAAGATGCTCGCCTTTCAAAACGTTGACCTGGACGGCGTCATGGACCCAGTCGCGCAGCTTTCGACCGGTAAGAATTCCGTTTTCAGGAGGTTTGAAGCTATGCGTTTGATTTTCCAGACTCTCAAGGATTTTCCTTAAAGGCTCTACATCTTGAAATGTTTCTGCATTTTTATGATATTTTCCGGGGATATTAATTTTTTTATTAATAAGATCCATTATTTCTTCATCGCTTAATTTCTTTCGAATCAGGCCTCTGTTTTTTCTTATAAAATGAGGCATTACCTGAAAAAGAATTATTCTAAGCGTCTCATCTAAAAATATTCCATCGACCTCACCTGTTAGCTGATATTTCAGCAAACAGTCGTTTCTCAGGCGCTTATAATCGTAAGCGTTGATTACTTCGTAATTTTCTAAGAGAGAGTATAAATTCAGTGCTTTTATGAAATATTTTTCTTTAAGCTTTATAATGGTTTTTAAGTCAGGTTGAACGGAGTTTTCTATCTGTTTTCCCGGCCGAAAAATCGTCTGGATTTCTTTTTCTATTTCCAGATCAAACAAAAGGGGCAGGTAAATAAAATTTGATTCCACCACAAGTTCCAGGTCAGAATCAAGCAGCCGTTTCATTATTTAACTCCGTGGTTTTATCCCGATGATAAATATAATTTTCTGCGTATTCATGAAGATTGAAAGAATTTCTTAAATCGCCGATCTTAAATCGTCAATCATCAGTCCTGATCCCTCCTTCCTGAGGTTTAATTGCACGAATCGGGACATACAAATATTTTTCTCCAGCCTCCGTTTGTTCTGATACGGCATATTCCAAAGCTGTACCTTCGATCTCTTGCCCCCGCGATAGAAACTTTCCGCCTTTTAGTTGCCGGTTGACATCTTCGACAATTAGCTGTTCCTCTATGCTCAGATTCTTTTTGTTCAGGGTTCTGTCGCAAAGTTTACGGAGAGATTTACCTTCGTAGCTGCCGGGTTCATATATATCAATTAATCCCTCCGCAGCATGTCCCGGTATGATTTCAAGGACGAGCGGCAGCAACTTTTCGGCTTCATCTATCTCAAGCGTTTTTTTGACCTCGGTATCAGTCACTTGTCATTCCTCCTTTTAACTTAGATTTTCTCTTTATTATTAGAATCATAGAATATGTTTTTGGGTTCTTGACCATTTAGGAGCATTCTATATGCATCGACCATAAATCCGGCGGTTATTTGGTTTGTCATAATCACGGAAGGATCCGGCTGATAGATGCAAGCCGCTCTTTCTCTCTGATAAGATTCAGGACTTCGTGCTTCAACAATATCATACAACCCCAACAATTCCGCAGGCGTAACCCCATTTTTCATGGGGTTATAAATCACGACTTGGCCTGCATCTACACTGGTTCCGCCGCTAATTAGGACCTTTCCTCGAACCTTGCATTTTTCGCTCAACACTATTCTGGATTCGAAGTTATCAACACAGTCGAAAACAACATCATAGGATGCAATGTCAGCGTCTTTATCAAAGTACAATACCTGCGCTTTGTTGTCCATACTGAAGATGCTGTTTAGCCTTTCGGTTAAGGTTTCAGCTTTGCTCTTGCCAATGGCATCATAGAATAAAACCTGTCGATTTAAGTTGGTCATCTCGATGACATCAGGATCCATAAATGTAATGTGCCGAAATCCAGAATAGGCCAGTCCGAATCCCACAAAAATACCCAGCGCTCCGGAGCCAACCACCAGTATGTTGGGAGGGTTTTGAACGGTTGTTGCTTTTGCCTTTTTGTAGGATATCAATTTGTCGGAAACCGAAAGACCCATCAAAATATTTTTGGTCTCATCCAGAGTAAGACCAGCGATGATCGTATTCAATACGCCGTCATCAAAATGACCGTTTGGAAAATGAGACGGGGAGATTAGCTGCTGAAGTTCTTGCCATTCACGGCCTCTGACATAGGTAAATACTTTTAAACCCTGTTCGCCATTCTGTTCGTAGCAAAACCCTCTAATGATCGGAATTTTCTCTCTATATCCTCTCTCTATTAACAACTTGTTGGCCAGGCCATACTGACTTAAATCCACAATGAGATTACAGCCATTGAATAATTCGGCCATAATCGGATGGGTGTAGAATCCCTCCACGTGGGTCAGCGTAAATTGCGGATTTAACTTTTTGGCTATTTCGACGAGTTTGGAATTTAATACGGGCGCGAGAACAACCATATTGTTGATACCCAGGGCGGATGCCGACATTAGATAAAGCGATGCCAAAAGGTCGTTATCACCTACGACGCCTACTTTTGCATTTTCCAATACATGCTGGTTCCAGCCCTCGATACGAAGCTGTCTGTCAAGTCTGTTTGGCCGCATGATGCTTTCTACCCGCTTTGTTCATATTATCCGTGGGGTGGAGCCCAAAGGAATATTTCCAGCGGTTGATCAGCGGCAAGCCGGGGCCCCATTTTTTCAATACCCTTAATTCTTTTGTTAAGGTATTTTACCTTGGCCTTGAGATATTCGTCGGTAGGATCGGATCTAAGGTCTGCTTCTGTATCTCGCAACTGGGTTCTAAGGTCGAGATATTCTTTCTCCAAACGTTTTATTTCGCCACGCCAATGCTGAAAATCTTGCATTTCCTGCACATCATCATAAAGCCACATGCCCATATTACACCTCTTTTTTAGTATCTAAATTGTGAATTTTATGCTCTTAGTGGTAAAACTTTTTACATTCTGCCACTAAGGCACCAAGGCACAAAGAAAGAATAATAAGTATATCCTTTGTGTCTTAGTGCCTTTGTGGCAATATATTTCTAAAGCAGTGAATCAAACAAATAACGATTGTGGTTTTTAATTTCATTTGAACGATCATAACAGATAATGGTTAAAGTGGTCAAGCATCTCCATTTTATTGACAAGTCGTTTGCTGACAATATAATAAATCATCTTGTATGTGTATTCTGAAAGGAGGAATCGTTTTGCCGAAAAATCCAAAGCCGCTGACCCTGGCGAATCCCAAACGATTCAGAACCATTCAGGACCTGACTCAAATGCGCCCGGACTGTGGTGCATCGATTGACGACATCTTCGTAATAGACAATGAGTTTCTGCTGATTGTCGATCTATCTCATATAGGCGGCATACTGAATCCATACAACAGCCCATCAGCATCTTATGTGAGAACACATGGTGTCATTGTTGGAAGCTGTGTTAAGAATGATCCCTGTCCGGTGTTGTGGAGCGATCCTTTTTTATTGTTACCTATGTCGCATCATTTAAAGGAAGATTTTAGCGTTTACGCAGACCATGGAAAGGTTTTGGGGAGCGTTTCCTGTCCTTCGGGTTCATTTCTTTTTCTGACCCTTCGCAAGGACATGCCAACGCCCTTGGGCAGCCTGATGGATGAGGCCTTAGCATCAGAAAATGGCGTAAAGATCAAGCTTTCAAACGGAACCTATAGGGTTTTTTATGAGCAATTTGAGGTGCCAGAGAGGGCTAAAAAAGAATTATATCAAAATATCGCTATTCAAAGGCAGTAGCAGCGCTTTTATTTTTTCATCCAAAGATAGCTTAATGTCTGAAGGTTTAACGGGTTTTGTAGACGGTTATCATCGTTTTGTTCGCATAGTTTTCGAATACACCTACTTAGCGTCATTCTTCTTTCCGGATCCTGAAAAAAAGGGTCCAAAGGAAATCTTTCCACACAAGCTTCGGTAAGCCAAACATGGAGACATTCCGGACAATTGTATTCCAAAGGGCATGTTTTTTGCCCGGCTATTCTCGTATCAATGCCGTCTTTTATGATATCACTTTTTTTAATCTCTGATTGGCAGAATATGCAATTCACAGGAAATTCCTATAAAAGTTGATTTTGATTAAAAGTGTTTTCTACAAAACCTCAACAAGCTCGATTTTAAAAGAAAGGGTTTTGCCTGCAAGGGGATCGTTTTCATCCAACACGATATTGTCTTCATTGAAGTCTTTAATGGTTACCATTGTGTATATTCCATCTTGAGTGCGAACTCTCAACCGCTTCCCAATTTCTAAATTTATTTCTTTGGGAAAACCGGATTTTTCCATAACAGATACGAGTTCTTTTTTATGAAGACCATAAGCCTCCTCAGGGGGAAGTGTTATGGTTTTGGTGTCTCCTTTTTGCATTCCGATGACCGCGTTTTCAAAACCCGGGAGCATGTTTTTCTCACCAATGGTAAACTCAAACGGCTCATCATCCATGGTGGAACCAAACACCGTACCGTCTTCAAGATAACCTTCAAAATAAACTTTTACCCTATCACCAGTTTTAGCTTTAGTCATGTTCCCCCACATTCATTTGATGATTAGAAAGTAAATCTTACTTAAACTGAGCGATTGCCGATTTTGCCGAATCTGCCGCGTTATGAGCCATTTGCAGTAGCAGACTACGGCTGCATGTCTCATGCCTTGCATCTCCGACAAACTCGACAATCGCTCAATTCAAGTTTTATAAAAATATGTATAAAACGCGTCCACCATGACCTTTCAAAGAAGTTTTGTCAAGATACGATTTAGCAAAAAGACGATCCAGATCCGGTGGAGCTTGATGAATTTTAGCTAAATGGAAATGCAAAAAACGATTTCGCCTTGTAACCATGCATTGATGGGTTCAGGGTGTTTGAAATAATCCCTTGTGGTTTCTGCTAAAGGCAAAGGATCAGCTTGACATCCCATTTCCCGGCAATGGTTAACCAAACGTGAATGGACAGTATGAAAGATTTCTCGTATTTGTTGATAACAACGAAGTCTGGCCCTGTGATTTCTAGTCTCGAAAATCAATTTGCAGTGTTCTGCACTTGTCGAGGTGCAGGTCCGGCATACAGCAGGCCTCACCGAATAAACCATGCACATTCCATCTTCCAAAAAGATGCAGGGCAGTTCATGCCGCATCATTGGTATTTCATAAGGGCTTATTTCAGTTATACGGTCAAGGACTTTATTGATTCTGTCGGAAATCCCTTTTTTTTCCTGATTCGTAAAATTTTGCTCTACATGATATCCTATGAGCAGGGCCTCCGGGGGTGTTACCATCGGTAGATTATAACAGCAGTAATGGCACCCAGGCTTGCAGTCCAAGGGTTCAGGCAGAGACTCAAGGGATGTAAATTTCTGAATGGCTTCGTCAGTCCAACTTAGAGCATTCGAAGCCAATTTAAGAGCTTTGTTTTCGAAGTTTTTCATTGGTCTTTTAGTTTAAAAACATTGACACAAAATTGCAAATCCTTTTAAAATTTAACTTGAGTTAACATTATTTAATTTGGTCGGCAGAAGAATTCCATTTAATATCAAAGGAGCAATATATGGCACTCTACAAAGAGGGACTGGCCTTTCGTTATATTCAGGGAACCAAATATCATCGGGATAAATCTTTAAAAGACAATCTGGGACCCATCCCCGCTGTCCGGAGTATAAAAACCTATCCGGATGCGGAACGACTCCAGTTGCCAAAGCCCGATCTGAGCCGTTCGGCCGACCTGTGGCAATGTCTTTCAAGACGCCGCTCTGAACGTGATACGACTCCGGATTCTCTGAGTTTAAATGAACTCGCGACGTTACTTTGGGCGGCTCAGGGCGTTACCGCGCGAATCGGAATCCATCTGCTCCGCACCGCACCTTCAGCAGGTGCCCTCTATCCGTTTGAAACCTATCTGTATGCCGACCATATTGAATCTGTTCCCCAGGGTCTGTATCATTTTAATGTCCAAGACTTTGCGCTAGAACGCCTGAAGGTGGGAAATTTCAACAGAGACATGACCTCGGCCTGCCTGGGCCAACCGGTTGTCCGCCGAGCTGCGGCCGTCTTCATCTGGACCGCCATGATGCTCAGGTGTATGGTAAAATATCGCGACCGCGCTGTGCGTTATATTCCCATGGACCTCGGCCATGTCTGCCAGAACGTCCAGCTTGCCGCTACCGCAATGGATCTCGGTTCCTGCCCCATCGGCGCATTTTTTGATGATGATATCAATCAGTTGCTGGAAATCGACGGTGAAGATGAGACAGCGTTGTATTTAATCACGGTAGGTAAATTGAATTAGCGCACTTTTTCTGGGATAAAATTCCGAATTTTATTTTTATTGCCGGGTTTTATTCATTAAACTTACAAGTTTAAAGTGTCTAAAGTGATCTAAAGTGCCTAAAGTTAAGGTATTCTATCAATTTTATTTGCTTTTTCCTATTGAAGTAAATATTGCCAGCAATTCGCTGCACTCATCATATTCAAGTTTTACATTTTCCCAAGATAATAAGTTGGCATCCACTATTACTTCTAACCAGTATTGTGTTTCACTGGCCTCGCTTTCACAAATCTTGATCTTATTTATAAAATCCTTTCTACTTCTTGCTCTGTTGGCTTCACGGTAGTTTGCACCAATCGAAGTGCCAGCTTTTGTAATCTGATTTCGGACAACAATGCCTTCTGGTGTATTAGGCAGATTTGCTGAAAGTTGAATTATTCTTACAGCGAATTTTCTAGTGCGCTTTTCCAGTTCTTTTGAAAATTCTTTATTGTCCATTTATTAAAATTGACCGCGCTGAAAGCGCATTCCACAACTTTAGATCACTTTAGGCACTCCAAATTTTAGGCACTTTTGAGATCTCGGCTTTTTCAGGATAAAAGGTCTGACATAACATAAGTCATCAGATATTCTTTTAAAAGCACCTACATTGATAGGATCTCTATGATGGGTGGTATGACATTGGTGGCGATGTCCGTGCGGGAGCCGCCGCCCAGGACCACTTCCAAGCGGCCGCCGGTCACTTCTTCGGCGGTTTTTTTCATAAAACGGGCAATTTCCTGAAAGCATCGGCCGCTCAACCCAAGGCTGCCGTAATCTCCCTGGTGGGTATCAAATCCGAAATACCAGAAAATCAGCTCCGGCTCAAAATCCTTCACCCGGGGATAGAATTCGTTTTTCACGTTGTCGGCGTATTGTTGGTCGACATTCTCGATTTTTTCACCTCGGCCCCAGAATCCCCAAGAGCTGCCCGGTGCCCGGATGTCCACTTTTGTGCCGTCGGGTGATTCGGACTCCATACCGCAGCAGCATACGTGCAGAACATCAGGATCGTTTCTGAGAAGATCCCGGGTACCGTCTCCATGGTGGGCGTCCGTATCCATGATGGCAAAGCGCTGAATGTTGTGAATTTCACGAAGATAGGCGATGGTGATGACCACGTCGTTGAAACAGCAATAGCCGCCAAAATAGTCTTTGCCGGAATGATGACCCCCTGCACCGATGAGCGCAAATGCATTGTCGATTTCTCCGGTACAAATCTTTTCTCCGGCCAGAACCACGCCTCCCACCGAATGCCAGGCCGTTGAACAGAGATGATCCGCCTCCACACCTCGGATGAGTTCCGGAGTATGTACCTTCAGAATCCATTCCTCTTCAATGGGGGGCGATTCATAGAGAATAATATTGTCCTTGGCCAGAAGGTGATTGATGGCACCTGGAAAATCTTCAAGTCGGGCACCCCGGGTTAAATAGCTTCTACGGCTGAAACTGGGGTGGTAAAACACGCCGGTTTTTTTCATTGCGAGCCCTTATTCACGAGGCTTGTCCGCCTCCGGCGGGTTTATCCGCCTTTGGCGTGATCTTTCAGCAAAAATTTAATTATACCTGAAGCGGTAATATTTAAAAAAACTAAAGTTTTACGATCCAACTTATTCTGCTAAAAATCGGATAAGGCAGGTTTCCCCAAAACTTTGAGGTAAGAAGTGTCATTCAAATACGAAATGATCCACTGTGCGTTTTTATAAACAAAAAGGTTGGTACTTGCCGTATCCTGTTGAATTCGCCAAAAATTACTATTATCAATCCCGAGAAGGCTGCAACAGATGACTTTGTTTGGTACCCGATGGGCCACTAAAGCGATGTTTTCATTTTTGTGTTTTTCAAGCAAATCATCAATGGCATTCCGGGTTCGCACCCGTACCTGCTCTAAACTTTCTCCGCCGGGGAAAGTAATATTATGGGGTTCCTTTAACCACAGGTTATAAAGATCCGGATATTTTTTCTGAACCTCAACCAGACCGACCCCTTCCCATTCACCGTAGCTGATATCAATAATGGATTCAAGTGGCGTGACGGGGATATCTTGAAATTTAGCTATATTTTCAGCAGTTTCCATTGAACGTGAAAGGGGACTGCTGTAAATGGCATGGAGGGTTTCGTCCCTTAGTGCCTCACCGGCCAAGTGTACTTCTTTTTTTCCGGTTTCATCCAAAGGAATATCCATGCGCCCCCGAAAGACCTCTTTCAGATTCCAGGCGGTCTGACCGTGACGAACCACGTATAATTTGGTCATGATGCAAACCTCCAAATATGTACTTCCAGTGAATTTATAGACGAGTTTAATGTTTTAATTTCAAATGGATAGACAGGTAGATCGCCAACGATAACGATCGTTGACAGAAGTTGTGATAAATAAAATGCTACGGATGAAAATGGATTCAACCGAGCCGTTTAAATCTAAGTGCTTTTGTGTGCAGGCATTATGAGTTTTATTTAAATGCCTTTGATTTTTTGGTGAAGTTCTTTGGTTTTCTCCATACGGGCCCGGTCACGATCTTTTGCCAGGCGTTGGATGTTTTTATCGGCAGCTGCCATTTTGGGGTCAAGAAGATCTTTACCCTGATAGAATCCATCGATAAGGGTTCGGTAGGCATGGATCATCTCAGAAATTAAAGCAACCGGATATTCACGTCCCTGGACTTTGAGGGTTTGTAAACCCAAATCAACGTACTGTTTCAGCTCTTCACCGGAAATGGCAAAGGCGACATTCGGGTGGCGACGGATTCTTTCGTTAATATGGGTGATTTCTTCAGAACTCTTTCCCTTACCGCGCATCAGTTTTTCTCTCTGGGCTTCGGTAAGGAGGCAGAGTCGAAAGCAACTGCCGCTTCTGTCCGGCCAGCCTTCGTATTCAACGATTTCATTGCCGTTTTCATCGTGATAAACTTTTTTAATATAAGAGTCGCTGGTGATCTCATGAAACAGGCAATTGCCCACACCCCCAATGCAACGGTTCCCGTGGATGAGTATTTCAGTGAGAACACCGACTTCATCTGCCTCTTTTTTATACGTTTTCAGTTTCTGCACGGTATCGATTTCGGTACTGGCAACAATCTGGGTAGCACCGGCTTCTCGATAATATTCCATCTGTTCACGTTTCTGGATATTACAGCCTACACTGGCATGGATAACCAATTCCGAATAGTTTCGTTTAATAAGTCGCATGAGATCCGGAGTTTTGACGATAACCCCTTCCACACCATATTGTGCCCACTTAGCGACTTTGCTTAAAACTCGAATAAAATGTTTTTCCTGAATTTCTGCATTAATCGCCACCCGAATCTTTCCGGAATAGGTGTCGGCGATGCGCACGGCTTCTTTGATATCACTGTCCTCGAGTTCCCAGGCGCACTTTCTTCTACTGAAACCTCTTGCTCCAACATAGACGGCATCGGCGCCGCTTTTCAAAACGGCTTCCACCATTGCAAGGCTGCCGCCGGGAGCCAGCAATTCGTTCATTTTATTGAGCCCTCCTTGTACTAAAAACGGTGCATTTTCCGTTTTTTAGAATCAAAATATAATTATAAAACATATGAGGGATAAATTCAATACCATTATATTTTGACTCTATTGTGATCTATAAGCGTCAGACTCTAAATGTATCTGCTAATACTGTCAAGAAGTTTTTGCCTAAACTGAAGGATTCAAATTTTAAAAATTCAAATGAAGATAATTCATTAAAAATATATGATTTTTTATTCCCTTTTAAGATTTGAAACACTCAGCTTAGGTATCATTTTGTCGTGCAATCGCTTTGCTCGTAAACAGAAGCTTTCCAGTTTTGCGGTGATAAGCTGAGGAAAAGGCGAACCGTCGCTTTCGATGGCCAAAAACGGCAGGTCGTCAAGACCGGTGAGCACTGATCGAAGTTGTTTGTTGTTTGGGTCCGTTGCCAGTTTGCCTTCGTGAGTCATGGCTTCGCTAAGGAGGGCTTCTGCCATGCGGTTTGGCATACAGCCAAAAGGACCGATGGCGATGACGCCGCAAGTGTGTGACGCAATTTCAGTAAGGGAGCTTCCCACGGTCAGAATGGCTTCACCGGTTAAATTGAGTGATAAATGAGGGGAAGCATTGTTTATAATTGATCGGATGTTTAGTGGCTCTGCATGCGCCAGCCCCGAGTCTGCCAAGATCGATTTGATACGCTTTGTATATCGAGCCATATACATTTTTTTAAGCAAAAATGACAGTTTATCCCGCATTGACATGGTATAATCGACAAGTCCTTTATCCACCAAATAATCGGAGTAGAGCGCCCACTCGGCAATGGGCGAACAGATGGTGGCGAATCCTTTTTCCGCAAGCCGTTCTGTCAGATACTGTCTGGACAATTCATCTCTCCGTACAAATATTTCACCCACAAGAGAGATTGTCGGGACTGCTTCCGGTGGATTCTTCAGGGGAATTTCACGGAATTGTTCGGCTGTCTGGGTAAGTTGTTTTTCAAGCTGGGAAAAACCCCCTTTTTCAAATTTACGAATAATTAAATCCCATTCTTTATTAAAAATTTGGATCGCCGATTCTGCGTCAACAGCATTGGCCAAAAACATTGATCGAATGTCTTCCATGGTGTCAGATACGACCACACCACACCATGCTTTTAAATGAAAATCATTGCCCAGCCCGGCATATGAATTCTCTGATGTTAGTGAAAAGAGAGCCACATCCGGTATTTCTTGCCTTTTTATCAGATCTTCCATGAAAATCCGATATTGGCCAAATCGGCATGGACCGGAACCGGTAAGCATAAAATAAACCAGAATTTCGTCCTCTTTTTTTTCGTTGTAAATAAAACTGAGTAAGGTTCCTGTGGTGAGTATCAAGGGCAGACATTCCTTACAGGACGTATTTGCCCGTCCAAGTTTCAAAATGGTTTCGTCTGATGGGGGGTGAGCGATGGCATTGAAACCGAGGCCGCGAAATACAGCCGCAAGAGATTCAGTCGTTAGTTTGCCCATAGATGGAATCAATAGTTTCACACGTGGGTGGATCATGGGCAGCGTTTCGCCTGAAGAAGTTATGATCTTTGGGATGCCGTTTTCCAGTTTTGTGCGAGCGGGAATGAACGTTCGTTTCTTTGAATCAACATTTTGTTTTGCTGTCAGTTGTTGGTATGCAGATATGATATCGATAAAAGCTTCGATGCGGGTTTCCAGACCGGCATCGGCGGTATGACTGTCCAGTTCAAGCGTCAGGGATGGTTTTCGACCCATGATGTCTCTGAAGTATCCAATAATAAACGAATCCGGGCCACAGGAAAAGTTGGTGACAAAAGTGCCAAAAAGTTGAGAATGTTTTTTAACTGTCCTTGCAGCTTGAAGGATACGCTGGCCCATCCCCCAGTACATATGGCGTTTTGATTTTTCATGATTAAATAAAAGAAAATCAAAAGGTATGACCAGGATGCCTCTTGATGCGAGCTTGTGGGGGATCCCCATGTGCGCTTCTTCAACAAATCCATTGTAAGGTCGGCCAAAAATCACGACAGCGATCTGATTTGGATCGGATTCGAGTTGTTGCAGTATCTTTTCCCCGATGTGACTCATTTCAGCTATACATGCCATTTGTCTTTGCACGGCAGCTTTAAACGCAGCTATTGCAGCTTTTCGCCTGACTCCCATTTGAACAGCTGTTTCTATCAATGGCGTTCTGGCTGCCTCCAAACCCTTTGTCAGATCAAGAAGCGGGGTCAGAATTTTTGTTCCTTTGGTTTTTAATTCGTTGAGTTTTTGGCGAAATGCAGCTTGAAGATAGTAAGTTTCCCCTTGGACAAACGGACAGGCCTGTGTACTGGAGTTGCCATCCGAGATTGGAATGGCCTTGAAATGGGGCAGGAAAATAAATTCCGGCGGGTTTTTCATTTCAATTAGGGTGTGAAAAAAACCGTGAGCAAGTTCCGCAGGATAGCAAAACGGAGCATTTTTCTGGTCAATTCCTTTTTGAGAGTAGGAATCCGGAACAACAATTTTAAATCCGAGTTTAGCAAAAAACGTTGAATAAAGAGGGTAATACGTGTTGATCAAAAAACTTCTATTGATACCGATTCTTTTTTGGATTTTCTTTCTGTTTTTCTCGGGGAAATCCTGATCAGCATCGAAAACAGATTGAGCACCATACTTTTCAAAGACAAGTTGCTGTCGTACCCGCACCATATCCAGTTCTTTAACATTGTATCTTATATTATGACGCAAATTGTAATACCGATTACAGGCACCGCCAAAAGGATACGCGTTATCCTCGAGTTCTATCATGGCGATGTTACATCGGCGGTCACATTTTTCTTTTCCCCCTTTACAAATAAATGATTTCCCATATTTTACCTGCCGATTTATTAAAACTTCCAAATCAAAGTATTTTTTCTGTAACAGTCCATTTTCAATTCGTTTTTTGACTTCCAGCGCTACGCCATATGCACCCATGAGCCCGGGTTCCGGGGGGACAATGATCGGTTTCCCCACAAGAGACGCCATGGCCAATGGGATTGCCCGGTTGTAACAAACACCGCCTTGCATAAACACTTTCTCTCCCACCGGCCGGTTCCCCTTGACCCGGTTTGAGTAGTTCATGCAGATGGAATAAACCAACCCGGCAACAATATTTTCATGCTTGACCCCTTCGTGAATGGCAGTCTTTATATCAGAGGTGATAAATGCGGCACACTGGTCGTTGAAGTTTGGCGGATGTTTACCTTTGAGGGCGATGTCTGCAATATCCTCCATGGCCACTCCCAGCGTTTCATGGGCGGATTCTTCCAAAAAAGAACCGGTACCGGCGGAACAGGCTTCGTTCATGGCATAATCTGAAGCCACTGAATTTTTAATATAAGTGTATTTGGCGTCCTGTCCTCCGATTTCAAAGATGGTGTCCACCCGGGGATCAAAATGAACGGCGGCAGCTGCGTGGGCGATGATTTCGTTGATCACACTGTCCGTAAGTGCGTGCAGCCCGGCAATCTGTCTGCCGGAACCGCAGACGCCTAGACCTTCTATGGATATTTCAGAAGGATGAACCTTTTGCTTAACCTGGTCAAGAATGATACGGTAACACTGCCTGGAAGCACCAACCGGGTCTGCGCTGGTACGAAGGTAAACAGAGGCAAGCAATGCATCATCCGATTTTCTCAGCAGAATGGCCTTGGTGGTGGTCGAGCCGACGTCAAGACCCAGAATGCAGGTGTCTCCGGGATGGATTTCTCCCCTTTCAATGGTTTTAAATTCCACCATGTGGTTGAAATCCTTTAAGGATGGCAATGTGTCAAATGATGAAACTTTGGTGCTTAATAACTCAGATATGCCGGTTAAGGTGTTTGTTTCGTGTTCCAGTCCCCATAGAGCGGCTCCCAGTGCTTCAAAATAGGGGGCTTCGTCCGGAACAATCAACCCGGGAATTTCCTCGCGCAGACGCTCAATCATCATATGATTGCGTGCTGCTCCTCCGGTGATTATAATGTTCTTTCTTTCCACCTTTTTTAAAAGCTCCAAGATTTTATTGGCCATCATTCGGCAGAGGCCGGCGGTGACTTTTGATTTAGGAACACCCTTATTGGTGGCATGGGTACAATCAGACTTGCAAAAAACCGAACAACGTCCGGAGACGGGATACGGTTCGGTTGCAGCAGCCCACCGGGCAGCTTCTTCCAGCGTCACATCCATTCGGCGCAGTTGCTGGAGAAAAAATTCACCGGTTCCGGATGCACATTTATTACCTGTAAGAACATTGGAAATCTGACCGAAACGGTTCAGAACATACACCATAAACGTCTCTCCGCCGGCAGAGACAATCGCCGGACAGAGAATATCCGTCGGCTTGATATACCGGTAGGCATATTCCACTGCTTCAGGTTCGGGTATTGAAGTAAGATTGACAAACGAGCGGAATCTCCTGCCGGTGGCGACAATTCTATCGAATTCATTCAGATCAAGATCGTTGATAAGGCGAAGAAGGGTCCTTTTGGGGTCTCCTTCATGAGGATAGAGTGAGCTTTTTATAATTCGGGGATTGTTATTATGCTTTGTCGGATTGTATGTCTTGGGATTCCGGTTTTGCACCAGCTGAACGATGGAGACTGTAGAAGCCCCGAGACACAGTCCTAACGACGTAAGTTTACCGTTGGAAGACTTTCTCTGATGCGGTTGCTCCTTTGAACCTTCATAATCCATCATAATCCATGTGAATCCAAAAACCCAAATAGGAAAACAGAATTTAATATGAAACGACCAAAGTTGCGTTAATAAGATATCCAGAACAAATTTTGAGTATAGAAAAAACTGGACTGAGTGTCAAAGAAAAAGTATTCATTGATTGTCCAAAAGGAGTATGCCAATTTGTCCTTGTTTCATCATTTATTCCGTGCTATCAAAAAATCTTTAAAATTTTATCTTTCAAAAACACATCGATCTCCAATAAACGATGCAAAGGAGGGAAGTCAGATGGCCCAATTAAGCAGAAGCGTAGGTATCATACTGGTTCTAATCATCGGGTTTGTGGTACAGTTAATTTTTTCTATGGCAGATGCTATAGATACGCCGAACAAAGCTGTTGTAGAATTTAGCAAAGCATATTTTGAGCTTGACAAATCAATGACAAAAAGAATCTGTAAAAAACAGCTCGCTTCTGAGGATGTCGATGTGGTCGATGAATATCTGTATTTCGCTGCCAAAACAGCTAGTGAACGTGGTTTTGATATTAATTTTTTGAAAAATAAACTTTATCACATAGAAACCGAAACCATTTCAAAAAATGATACCGAAGCTCAAATCCGAATAACCGGTAAAATAAGGGTTGCGATAAATTCTGTTTACCCGGTTGTTGCCAATCTATTTGACATCGGCTCAACTCATGAGGTTGATAAGATCATTCGTGTCATTAAAGAAGACGGTCAGTGGAAGGTTTGCGGTAAACTTTTTTCTTTGACTTCAACTTAAGTTGAGCGATTTTTTGCAAAGAAATGGGGTAAGATTCTGATGCATAAGGGTTTGCAAAAACTGAAGGCATAACCGCGGATATGCCGAGAATTTTACCGCGTTCATCAGAAATTCGGTTTTTAAACAAAAACATCCGAATTTAGATGAGATTTTCTTTTTCAAAAAGTCAAAAAAATAATTTTTCAACGCATCGGACAATATGGAAATTATTTATGCTCGTATTCGCCAACGAGCCCGCCAAATTGTTTCTCAGTATCCATCCCCTGATTTTTATCAAGACCATTCTCTTGCAAATGAATTGTCCCTACAATATCTTGAGACAAACGCGTTCACCGAAAAATTACGATCATTTGTTGCCGAGCACTTAGAAGATGATTTTGGACACGGCATTAAACACGCATTAAAAGTAGCGATTGATGCAGGTGCTTTAATGATTATTGAGAATAAGCTTGCCGGACGCTCCGACAATTTTATCAACCAGAGGGTCATCATCGTCCAATGTGCCGGTCTTCTCCATGATATTCAGCGAAGATATGAAGATCATGCCGTTAAGGGGGCTGTCTATGCAAGGCAAGTTCTGCAAGTCTTTCCCTTTAAATCCCATGAAGTCGATGATATCTGCCGGGCGATTCACAACCATGAAGCCTTTAAAAAAACCGTAAAAGCAAGCTCCCCTGAAGGTGCGCTTGTATCGGACTGCCTTTATGATGCCGATAAATTTCGGTGGGGGCCTGACAACTTTACAGATACGGTATGGGCCATGGTATCCTTTTTTAACATTCCTGTTGCCCAATTTATGGATCTTTATCCGGAAGGAATGGAAAAACTTGCCAAAATAAAGCACACATTCCGGACGAATACCGGGAAAAAATACGGGCCCCAGTTTATTGATCTCGGTCTTGCCATCGGCGAGGAACTGTTCGATGTTATTCAGACAGAGTTTGCGCATTTGTTATAACCGCTTATTTTTTTATTTCTGAAGTTTCGTACCGGAATATTGCTAAAAAGCCTTTGCTACGCTTTATTGGTATTCTAAAAATTAAGGGTGCGAAACTGGAGCGAGGTCCATTTAAAAAAACGGTGTATTCATCTATTCTAAATATTAGAGTGAAACTCTGGCGGTCTATCACATTCATCCTCATTTCAGCCATTGCGATTTTGGGTTCAAGTCCTTGCGTCAGAGCCGGTGAGAAAGATTTTCCTTTTTATCCGGGTGAAAAACTGACGTTTCTCCTTAAATGGACGATTATACCGGCTGGTGAGAGCGTTCTTGAAGTGCTTCCCATGGAAACCATTAATGGTGTTCAAGCATACCATTTTTTACTGACGGTAAAATCAAATGCCTTTATCGATACCTTCTATAAAGTGCGGGATAGAATAGATGCCTACGCAAACACTGAAATGACCCATTCGATGCTGTATAAAAAAAAGCAGCGCGAAGGAAAATCCCACAGGGATATTGTTGTGAATTTCGATTGGCAGAATAACAAAGCACAATATACCAACTTCAAAGAAAAACAGCCGCCCATCGACATATTGTCCGGATCATTCGATCCCTTATCTGCCTTTTATTTTGTTCGACTGTTTGATTTCAAAGAAAAATCAACCATTGAGCGTCCGGTAACAGACGGCAAAGAATGTATCATCGGTAAACTTTCCATTATTAAAAGAGAAACCATCCAATTGAAAAACAATACATACGACACGTATCTCATAGAACCCGAACTGAAACATATTGGTGGTGTATTTGAAAAAAGCAAGGACGCTAAAATTCAGTTGTGGGTTACTGCGGATAAACGAAGAATTCCGGTAAAAATAAAGAGTAAAGTTGTTGTCGGAAGCTTTGTGGGGGAGCTGGTTTCGGCTACAGGCTTAAAGTGAGACCTTTGAAAAACGCCCCCTTTTGCCCAATTCCGGCGTCAGGCTCAAATTTTAATCCTCGAAATACAAAATGTATTCCTGTGGTTAAAATTTTCGCCTTCCTTGGCCTTGGACAAAATTGAACATTTTTCAAAGGTCTCAAAAAAATGGTGTCAGATGAAATCCATTGGCAAGAAAAACCCATCGAATAACGGAGCCTTGTCCGGAATATTGGTTCTGGATCTGTCCCGTTTGCTGCCTGGACCGTTTTGTTCCATGATCCTGGCAGACCATGGTGCACGTGTGATTTCAGTGGAAGACAAACGTTTTTTATCTGACGATCTCTTCATTTCCGAGGTCAATCGAAACAAAGAGCACATGTCCTTAAACTTGAAAACCCAGGAAGGCAAAGAGATTTTTTCCCGTTTGGTCAGCAAAGCGGATGTCTTGCTGGAGGGGTTTCGACCAGGGGTTGTCCACAGACTCGGAATTGACTATGATACGGTTCGTAACATCAATCCAAAAATTATTTTCTGTTCCATTACAGGATACGGTCAAAGCGGATCCTACCGGAATCGAGCCGGGCACGATGTGAATTTTCTGGGCTGTTCGGGTGTTCTTGATCTTATGGGCGAACCGGATCGGCCGCCATCCATTCCAGGTGTCCAAATTGGAGACATTGCAGGGGGAGGAATGAACGCCGCCATTGGAATCCTTCTTGCGCTGTGGGCCAGGGAAAGAACCGGTAAAGGTCAACATATCGATATTTCCATGACAGACACAATGGTAAGCTTTTTATCACTGGCTCTTTTTTTACATCAACGCACAGGAGAATTCCCCAAACGCGGTGAATCCATGCTTTCTCACAGGTACGCTTTTTATAACACCTATGAAACAGCCGATGGACGATACATTTCCATCGGTGCTGTGGAAAATCGTTTCTGGAGAAATCTTTGTGATCACCTGGGAGCCCCGGAGTATGGGGCACTCCAGTATGACGAAAAACGCCGCAAAGAGATCATCGGTTTTATGCGCAGAACCTTTAAGAAAAAAACGCTTGGCCAGTGGGAAACAGAACTCGCAGATCTTGATGTGTGCTGGGGACGAATTCAAACTCTTAAAGAAGTGCTGGAGGACCCTTTTTTTCGGGAAAGAAAAATGGTTGTGGGCATGAGTCAAAAAAACGGGAAAGAGACTGCAACCCTTGGGACGCCGATTAAGCTGAGTGAAACACCGGGTTCGATTCGAACGCTGCCGGTGGGCTTTGGAGAAAGTACCGTTTCAATCCTCCAGGAACTCGGTTATACAAAAAACCAGATAAAATCGTTTGCTGAAAAAGATGTTTTTTAACAAAACGGCAGGAATCGATGTGTACATTTATAAAACGCTATTTGAAAACCAGGGTGACCTATGAAGAAGATATTGGTGATGAGTAATAAAAATGACGATCTGAATACGATGTCCACCTTTTTGGAGGATTTAATTCCTGATTGTCTTGTCATTCCTGCCCAATCAGGAATTGTAGGGATAGAAAGCGCAAAGGCCGAGTCTCCGGAACTGGTTCTTCTGGATCTTGAAATAGGAGAGATAGACCGGTACGAGGTGTGCCGGACACTGAAATCTGAAAAAAACACAAAACACATCCCGATTCTTT
>JAOUGB010000256.1 GCA_029857875.1 Desulfobacteraceae bacterium
AATCCTTGCGAAATTTTTTTTGATGAACTTCCTTTTTGAGATCCTTGTTGGTGGCACTGATCACCCTGACATTCACATGAGCCGTCTTTTCTCCCCCGACTTTCTCAAACATACCATCCTGCAAAAATCGTAAAAGTTTTACCTGCATCTGTCTTGAAAGTTCAGCGATTTCATCAAGAAAAATTGTGCCGTTGTCAGCCAGTTCAAAACGTCCTTTTTTGTCCCGAAGGGCGCCTGAAAAGGCACCTTTGACATGACCGAACAGTTCGCTTTCAATGAGGCTCTCAGGAAGCGCTCCGCAGTTAATCGGAACAAAGGGCGCACCGCTTCTGCGGCTTTCACTATGAATGGCACTGGCAACCAGTTCCTTTCCGGTACCGGTTTCACCCGATATATGCACCGGATAATCGTAGCCGGCAACATCCTGGATTTGCCGGAAAACCGTCATCATTTTGCTGTCTTTGGCGACAATGCCTGAAAAACTCGTCAGTTCATGGGCTTTAATTGAAAGGTTTAAAATTTCGGTAACATCTACTATTGAAGCAAGTACACCGAAGTTCCGACCGTTTTTATCTCTTATCATGGTAACAGACATTTCGACGCGTCGGGATTCACCGTTTTTTGTTACAATATTGTTTAAATACTCCCTTTTGTCTTTAATAGCAGGTTTGTCGCCGGAAAAAGAACATTGTCCTCCGCAAAAAGGTTCTCCAAAAACCTTATGGCAATCTTTGCCCAGAACTTTTTTCCTATTGTAACCGGTTATTCTTTCGGCTTCCTTATTGAAATAAAAAATATGGCGGTTCAAATCATGGGCGATGATGCCGATCTTGAGGTTGTCAAGAACGCGCTCCAGATTTTTCTTATCAGCGAGTATTTTTGATATCATGGCTTCGGACATAATGGGTATATATAAGATATCAGTAGTTTTTTGTCAAAGGTTATATAGGTGAGGGGTTGGAGCGTTTTTTCTAACTCCTTGAATATTAGCGGAATGGATGATCTTTTTTTAAAATGGGTGCTGTTTGAGTGGCTTAGGGATCGTTAGAAAGAACAGACGCATGCCGAAATAGCATATTTTAAAATGAATTTCAGATTGTACAGCCAACCTATTGATTATCCAAAGATGAATTCCTGTTCTTTCTTTACGATCCTTTGCCATGAGTTCACGCGGTTTAAAAAAAGATTATCCATGCAGCGACTTTTTAGGAAAACACCCAAAATGCTCATCTATATTCATATCATCTCTTATCCCAAACCGGGTCAGTACAAAATCGTATTTTACCGGATCATCAGGAATAATTTGTCTAAAACCGGTTGTTATCTCAAGGGCGGTGCGCATGTTCGCCTGTTGCTTTGCGGTAAAACCCAGTTTCAAGCCTATCTTGTGCATATGGGTATCCAGCGGAATGATGAGTTTTGACACAGGCACACCATACCACCCGCCTGGATCGACATGGTCCTTTCGGACCATCCATCTTAAAAAAAGATTCATCCGCTTGCAGGCACTTCCTTTTTCAGGGAAAGCAATAAGGTGTCCGGGGTTACTGTTCCCGACTGTAAGCGCCGTTGTAAAAAAATTCAGGGCAGGAATGACGGTCCTGTCATCATCAGATATCGCGCGAACAAAACAGTCGTTTAATGAACCATATTGGTCGATGACGTTTTTTGCACCTTGAAGTAATGCCGCGAGATGATCTCCATTGGCAAACCTGTGTTTAAATCCCTTAAAAACATCACACATGGATGAATGCGTCGATTCCTTAAGAAACAGATGGGGAGAGGGTGTCATTATGTCAAGGACACATGAAACGCTTTTCAGTATTTGTTTTACCCTGCCATAAGCCAGGGAAGATGCAATCAATCCAACGATCTCACGATCCTTGACATCGCTGTATAAATGCAGAAACTCAATCGGATCCGGATGAATATATTTTGGTTGATTATATCTTTGATATAAATTTTCCAGTTTGCATTTAATATTTTTTTGGGGCATTTTTATTCAGGCTTGTCAAACACGGGTTTTTTCATATATATATCTGGGTTGAGTGGTTCAATGTTCACAGTTCCAGGCTGAAATGCTCTAACTGGCTCAAATCAAAAAGATTTCGCCGCATAGCGGCGATAAGAATGTTTCACCTGATAGGTGAAAGAGGCTAATCGGCACATTATATAACAAAGTGAGAGCTGACAAGTAATCACAGCCTTTGAACCCTAAACCTTGAACCTTGAACCGATTACTTTATATTATGGAATTCTGATGAAAAACCAAAGAAATAACATACATTCCCTCTTTTTTGAAGAAAAAGAAGTCATACTTGTAGGCACAGCACACGTATCCAAAGAGAGTGCTCAACTGGTCAGCGATATCATCGAGACGGAAAAACCGGACACGGTCTGCGTCGAACTGTGTGACGCCAGGTATCAGTCCATTCGCCAAAAAGATAAATGGCTGGATACGGATATCATCAAAGTTATCAAAGAGAAAAAATCCTTCCTGCTTCTATCCAATCTCCTTCTGGCATCTTTCCAAAAACGGATCGCCGATAAATTTGATATTGTACCAGGAGCTGAAATGATCAAAGCCATCGATGCCGCTGAAGCCGTCGGTGCAGATATACATCTTGCCGATAGAAACATTCGTATCACCCTGGCAAAGACTTGGCGAGCCATGGGATTGTGGGGTAAAATCAAGCTGCTGTTTCAACTGGTTTTGTCAATGGGTGAAATTGGAGACATAAGTGAGGAAGACATTGAAAAGATGAAACAGGAGGATGTGCTTGAGACACTCCTTGCCGATGTAGGAAAGTCACTCCCTGTTTTAAAGGATATCCTGATCGACGAAAGGGATCAATACCTGACCCATAAAATACGAACAGCGCCAGGGAAAAATATTGTTGCTGTTGTGGGTGCCGGTCATGTTCCTGGTATTAAAAAATACTGGGAAGCCAAAATCGACATTGAACGCTTAAATCAGATCCCGCCCAAAGGAAAACTATCCGGCATCTTAAAATGGATCATTCCTTTAGGTATACTTGTCCTCTTTGTATGGGGCTTTTATCATGGCGGAACCCATGCAGGAACAGATATGATCACATGGTGGGTGGTGGCAAATGGTATTCTTGCAGGTCTTGGCGCGGTCATCGCTCTGGCTCATCCATTTACGATTTTGTCTTCAATCCTGGCTGCTCCACTGACCTCTTTGAACCCAATGATTGCGGCAGGCTGGGTTTCAGGACTTGTAGAGGCCTTTTTACGGAAGCCGAAGGTCAGGGATTTTGAGAATTTGCCCAATGACATCCTCTCCATAAGAGGTTTCTGGAAAAACAAGATCACACATATTCTTCTGGTGGTGATTTTTACAAACCTGGGAAGCTCAATTGGCACCTTTGTTGCCATCCCATTAATGGTCAAAGTATTGTAACCATGGAGATGTCAGCAATGAACCAAGATATTCGTATCGGCGCACTGATATCCGGAAGCGGAACAAACCTCCAGGCCATTATGGATGCTTGTGAATCAGGTCAAATACGCGGAAGCGTTGTATTCATCGGAACGGACAATCCTGGTGCCGCCGGCCTTAAAAAAGTTGAAAAATTAAAAATTCCTTCTTTTGTTGTTGATTATGGTTCGATTATTCGACGTTTTAAAAAATCGCCTGAAAAGGTAAAGCTTCCCGACGATTTTGATCTCGACGAAATTCTTAAAAAGCAACACCTTTTCCCTGCAGATGCCGATAAGCAAAAGATGAAAGCCTTTTTTACCACGCGGGCGATTGCCGAAGCAACGCTCCTTGACAAAATGAAAAATTGTCCGTTTGACCTTCTGGTACTGGCTGGTTTTATGCGGAATCTGACGCCCTATTTTATCGACAGGGTAAATACTGTTCCCGATCATCCCCGCATAATGAACATTCACCCCGCACTTCTCCCGGCGTTTCCCGGTATTGACGGATATGGTGATACGTTTCGTTATGGATGCAAAATCGGCGGATGTACGGTTCATTTTGTCGATTACGGCGAAGATTCAGGTCCCATTATCGGCCAAAGAGCTTATACGATATCAGAAGATGACACCATAGAATCTGTCAGAGAAAAAGGCTTGAAACTGGAATGGGCGCTTTATCCGGAATGTGTAAAACAGTTTGCCGAAGGCCGCCTTAAAACCGTCAGGATGTCACATGTGTTGAAAAACGGTAAAAAAATGCACAGAACCCTGGTGAGGATTTTACCGTCTCAGAATTGAAACTATAATTACGGTAATCTTTTCGTCTACGGAGCTATATCGATGTTAAAGGAGCTTCAGATAAGGTTTAATTTTTGCTGGAAGCTGTTTGAGTGGATTAGGGATCGTTATGAAAAAACCCTCATCGATTCGATGTCATGTAAATATATTGTCCTAAACCACCCACCCTTATCAAGAGATAAGACCGGTTTTTTTATTACGAGCCCTTATCCGCGAGTTCTTTCAGAAAAAATTAAACCTTATCTGAAGCGATCAATTTTGAAGAAGCTTACCTCTTACGATTACGAAACATTATATCAGTTTCTGACCCGTGAAACGATTCTTTTTTAAGCTGTTTATTTTGACGGGGATGCTTTTGGGATTACCTCTTTTGGGAATCGTTCTTGCGAACTTTCCGGTCCAAAAGTATCTGGAGTTTCCCCCGCGTAGCCGGTATGTTCATCATGCCCCGTTCTCATGGAACGTCTTTGCGGGATATACCATTTTTATCCTTTCTTTCGCGGTTCCAC
>JAOUGB010000258.1 GCA_029857875.1 Desulfobacteraceae bacterium
GACTCTTTTCAGAAATTGAGCCCCCCCCCCGATGTTGTTGTGATGGATCTGGATCTGTATGCAAAGATAGATGGGATTGAGACTTCAAGAATGATAAGGTCAAAGTATAATGTTCCTGTGATGTATGTTTGAATTATGATTTTGATATTCAGACATCATAACTTTTAAACCGGTTTTGTATTTTCCAGAGATAGCAGGCATCAACGGTTTTTAGTTGATGATTTCATATTGAAATTGTAATTATTTTAAGGTCGCCCAAATTGAAGGTTAAAGGCAGAAGTCTTCAATGTAGCAGAAAGGCAACAACAAAGGAACGTAAAGTAAGGAATCCAGCAACTGGTGAGGATTTGATGCTGGAACCAAGGAAGATCGTAATGGTTAGGTGTTCTGGCAAGTTGAGAGAGACAGTAAATGGGCAATAAATAGGGCGACCCTTTTGGATCGCCCAAGCAAAGGTTAAAAAGATAGGTTGACCATCCATCAAAGCCCTTGCCAATTTTAAAGACTTCCCTCAATACCGTCATTATACCCGGTGCACATTTTATTTATTTTGTTTTTTTTGCATTATATGCTGGTGACCGGAATATGAAATGCACGTGCACCAGAGAAGCTTTAAGCTTAAATTAATATATAGGATGGATTCTGTCAATAAAAAATGACCGTCCAAAAAGACTAAGACTGTTGACTTCAGAGTATATTATCAGAAAATGGGCATGTGGGAATTTTGATGTATGTTCTGGTATAGGCTAAAATATCTTAGAAGGATCTGTGTCAAGATTTATATGGATGTACTTTGTATTGTCTGAGGGTCATGGGTGGGGTCAAAAATAAAGCCTCCCAACCATATCTATAGTAAGGAGGGGCTTTTTTTGCCTTGTCAGGTTGTTTTGCTGATTTAAAGAACTATTTTATTAAAAATAAACTCTAAAATTTTTAATCTAAACTACTTTCCTTGATTTTCAAGGGGATAAATGTTTTTTTTTCGGTGATGAAATGGTAAAGAATAAAAGGATGAAACATAAATTCATGTGATGACTTGAGTAACTAGTAAGGGAGAACAGAACCATGAAGATATTCATTTCAGGAGGAACCGGTTTTGTAGGCACCAACCTGGCCCGATATTTACTGGACAAAGGGCACAGCGTTATTGCTGCCGGTACATCCTCTACCCATACAAGTGTCAGTCATGAAAATTTTCGCTACATATCGGCGGATACCACGAACAAAGGACCATGGCAGGATTCACTTAAAGATATTGATGCGCTGATCAATCTTGCCGGTCGAACGATTTTCAACCGTTGGAGCGAGCGCTATAAAAAGCAAATATACAGCAGCCGTATTCTTACCACACGCAACCTGGTTGAAGCCATACCTGACGATAAAGAAATCGTGCTTTGCAGTACCTCTGCTGTGGGATATTATGGCAACAGAGGAGAAGAAGTTCTAAACGAAGAAGCGCTTCCGGGGAATGACTTTCTGGCAACGGTTTCTATTGATTGGGAAAAAGAAGCGTTCCTGGCAGAAAAAAAAGGCGCCAGGGTTGCTGCAATGCGTTTTGGTGTGGTTTTGGGGAAGAACGGCGGTGCTCTGGCAAAAATGATTCCGGCGTTTAAATCTTTTGCCGGTGGCCCCATAGGGAGCGGGGACCAGTGGTTTCCATGGATTCATTTGGATGACCTAATTTCAGCAGTGATGTTTATTCTTGAAAATCAGGATATAAAAGGGCCTTTAAACTTTTGTGCACCGAATCCTGTCAGAAATCGTGATTTTGCCAAAGCGCTTGGCAAGATTTTGGGCAGGCCGTCTTTTATGAGAGCGCCGTCCTTTATGATCCGGACCCTTATGGGGGAAATGGGAACAATTGTGATGAGCAGCCAGCGGGCTGTTCCGGATAAGCTTCTGAAAAACGGCTTTGAATTCCAGTATCCGGATATTGAAAAAGCGCTTAATAACCTATTAAAATAGCAGGTTATGGGCTTCGCCCCAATTAGAATAATGGAAAAGTTGTAGAAATATCGAGACGTAAAATTACATCCTCGACTTTCGCTCAATCAGGCTCAAAGGTCATAGAGCGTTTCATCTTTAAAAGGTTCTTTTCGTTTTCCTTGGTTGCGCATTCCTTTTTTACCGGAAAGAGAAAACGGGTCTTCTTCTTCCAGGATATCTCCCAGTTCAGCTTCAACTTGTTCCGGGTCCTCACCTTTTTCCATCCGCCTTAACGCCTCATCCATCCCGTCTCCGAGTTTAATTCCGGTCATATCGGAGAGTTTTCGCATCAGATTGGCCGCCTGTTTAGGATCATCCTCATTGATTTTATCCGCTTCACTGGCCAACATTTGCATGGCCCGTTCCATTTGGCTTTCGTCAAAAGGAAGATCGTCCATATCGCCGCCTTCTTTGGCCCGCCCTGTAAAGGCCACCCAGGATATCTGTCTTGAAAGCGTCTTTGTTTTGCACCTCGGGCATTTGGGTTTTTTGGTTGTGTTAACGGTTTTTGAAAAAAAGTTAAACAGCGTGTTGCAATCCTCGCAATAAAACTCATAGATCGGCATAATTTCACCTCATTTCGAGTTTTTTCAGCTATTCTATTTTTATTGTTTTTTTCGTATCTTCTCCCATGTATCCCGCAGAGTTACCGTACGGTTAAATACCAGGGCGTTGTCAGAAGAATCTACGGAATCGACGCAAAAATACCCGAGTCTTTCGAACTGGTATCTGCTGCCCGAAGGTGCACCTGTCAGGCTGGGTTCCACAAGAAAAGGACGTATCTTCAGAGAATTTGGATTCAAATGTGTTTTAAAATCAACATCCTTTTCTTCATCCGGATTTTCCTTTACAAAGAGATGATCATACACACGCGCTTCGGCGTTGATGGCGTGAGACGCCGAAACCCAGTGCAACGTTGCTTTGACCTTACGTCCATCCGGCGATGAACCGCCACGTGTGGCCGGGTCATAGGTGCAGTGAAGTTCAATTATTTGACCGGTCTCTTCATCTTTAACAACATCTACACAGGTGATAAAATATGCGTAACGCAATCGCACTTCACGGCCGGGGGCCAAACGGAAGAACTTTTTCGGCGGTTCTTCAAGAAAGTCATCCTGTTCGATGTAGATGACACGTGAAAAAGGAATTTTCCGTGTACCCATAGCCAGGTCTTCGGGATTGTTCAGCGCGTCGAGTTCTTCGACTTGATCTTCTGGGTAATTATCGATGACGACCCTTAAGGGGCGCAGAACCCCCATGACCCGTGGCGCAATTTTGTTCAGGTCTTCTCTGATACTGAACTCAAGCAGTGCAATGTCAACCGTGCTGTCCCGCCGGGCAACACCGATGCGTTCACAAAAATTACGGATCGATTCAGGTGTATAGCCCCGTCGACGAAGTCCGCTGATGGTCGGCATTCGAGGATCGTCCCATCCGGACACATGTCCCCCTTGGACCAGCTCCACAAGCTTGCGTTTGCTCAATACAGTATAGCTGAGATTGAGGCGTGCAAACTCGATTTGCTGGGGATGACAATCCACATCCAATTCGTCGAGTATCCAGTCGTACAATTGACGATTATTTTCAAATTCCAGAGTGCATATAGAATGGGTAATTCCTTCTATAGAGTCTGAAAGACAATGTGCAAAATCATACATGGGATAAATGCACCATGTGTCTCCGGTTCTGTGATGCGGAACCTTTCGAATCCGGTAGATTGTCGGATCACGCATCACCATGTTTGGGGAGGCCATGTCGATTTTAGCGCGAAGTACGTGGGCTCCGTCCTCGAATTCTCCGGCCCGCATCCGTTCGAACAGGTCCAGGTTTTCTTCAATTGACCGTGTGCGATAAGGGCTGTCTTTCCCGGGCATGGTCAGCGTACCGCGGTTTTCCCTGATCTCATCGGCGCTCAGGCTACAGACATAAGCCTTTCCGGCTTTGACCAACTGTACCGCATATGCATACAGTTGTTCAAAGTAATCAGATGCATAGAAAAGCCGATCATCCCAATGGAATCCAAGCCACTGAACGTCTTCTTTTATGGATTCCACGTATTCCACTTCTTCTTTGCTGGGGTTGGTATCATCGAATCGCAAATTACAGATACCCCCCTCATATTCTTCGGCAATGCCGAAATTGAGACAGATGGATTTGGCGTGTCCGATGTGAAGATAACCGTTCGGTTCCGGTGGGAAACGGGTGACAACACGGCCATCGTTTTTATTGTTTTTTAAATCTTCGGCAATGATATTTCGAATAAAATTAGAAGCAGGGGAGGGCTCAGGTTTGGTCATATCAAAAGTTCCATTCTTTCTTTATTTTTAGGTGTATTTGTAAATTTAGGGTTTATCGAAAAGTGCCGGAGCGTTTCGCAGACGCTCCACCACACGACGTTTGCCAATGGTGATCAAAATATCAAACAGCCCCGGGCCGGCGAGTTGGCCGGTGGCAACGGTTCGAATACCGTTGATTAATACACCGGGTTTGATGTCGAGGGCTTCCGCCATTTCCCGAATAACATTCTCTGCTTCCGAAGCTGTAAAGTTTTTTAAATTTTCCAGACGATCCGCCAGCATCGGAAGCCATTGTTTAAGCTGTGGATGCTTGACAATATTTTTTTTCAGGGCTCTATCTTCGATAGAAAAATCATCTGAAAAATAGGCCCGGCCCCGTGTGGCAAAGTCGGTGGTCACATGAAACCGGCTTCGAATCAGTTCAATGGTGTCCAGAAACCACCGGCGTTTGGTACTTTCATACGCCA
>JAOUGB010000257.1 GCA_029857875.1 Desulfobacteraceae bacterium
CGACCAGCAAAAGACTGCCCCCTCCCACCAGTAAACCCAGCAGAGAGGATTTAAGCGTCATGGCAGGTAAAACAAAAGAAGCCGCAAGGCCGATGGGAATTCCCGGGAGCGTGATTATATCCGGGATGATTTTATGATCGATATCAATAAAGGTGATGACCAGCAGCGATGAAATAAAAATAAAGTATACGACCCCTTCTAAAGTCAGACCAAACATGAAAAGAATAGCGATGGCAAGAATTCCGGTTATCAGCTCAACCAAGGGATAGCGAAGAGATATGGGCGCTTTACATTGCCGGCACCGGCCTTTAAGCCATAGGTAGCTGAAAACAGGAATGTTGTCATAAAATTGTATGGCACTGTTGCACTGCGGGCAGAATGAGCGGGAAGGGTTGATAATCGACATTGAGGACGGCAGCCGATAGATGCAGACATTTAAAAAACTTCCGATGCACATGCCGAACATGAAAATGAGGCCGACGATCAAAACG
Source organism: Desulfobacteraceae bacterium (assembly GCA_029857875.1). Lineage (GTDB taxonomy): Bacteria > Desulfobacterota > Desulfobacteria > Desulfobacterales > UBA11574 > UBA11574. The sequence goes on from JAOUGB010000257.1 coordinate 492, forward strand.
TTAATCATGTTTTATAAGATGTCCTCTTGAATTTATCACAGGATAATAGTAAGTGAATATATTCGGGAGTCGGGGTGTTTTTGTTTGTCGGATCGCTCCATGGATCATGTTTTTTTTCAAACCATGGAAACTTCTCGACTCCTCAACATATTGTGTTGAATGTTCTTGTCTATATATGGAGTTTCGTCTCGTGTCAAAGCAACTTTTTAACGATGTATAAAAACGTTTGGGGGGAAAGGGGTAGATGCTATGAGTATGAATGTGGTGGAAAGGATTGATGATTTAGTCAAGGTCAGGCATGTACTTGCAAGTGTTTTTGATAAAAGGGGTTTGGAAGCGTTCATACCGGAACTTCTCCGAATAAATCCTGAGATAAAAATTTTTTCAACCGGCGGCACATACAAAAAAATCAAAGAAATTCTTGGAGACACGGCGGATTCCTGCCTGAAACAGGTTTCGGATTACACGGGTCAGCCGGAGACTCAGGGCGGTCTTGTGAAGACTCTGGATTTTAAAATATATCTCGGACTGCTCACCGAAACTTACAATGATGCCCACAATGATGACATCCAGCGAACAGGTTCTGTTCACATTGATATGACCCTGTGCAATTTATATCCTTTTAAAGATACCATTTCAAAAGAAGGCGTGACGGTTGAAATGGCTCGCGGTAATATAGATATTGGCGGGCCGTGCATGATAAGAGCGTCTGCAAAAAATTATATAAGGGTTGCATCGGTGGTCGATCCATCGGACTATACAGCGATTTTATCAGAAATGAATTCAAATAATGGCTATATATCGATGGGACTTCGCTACCGTCTTGCCCAAAAGGCATTTGACCACACGGCTGTCTACGACCGGACCATCGCAGATTTTTTGGGTTCCAGGACAATTGATGAAGTGGCTGCGTGTTACACCTTCTAGAACAAAAATTTTTAACTGTTTAGGTCTTTGAAACAAATCGATGTTAATGGTCTTCGCTTTAGCTACGCCCAACAAGAAGGAGCTTCAGATAGGATTTAAGTTTTTACTGGAAGCTGTTTGAGTTGATTAGGGATCGTTATGAAAAAACCATTATCGATTCGAAGTATTGCGAATGTAATGTCTTAAACCGCTAACCTTTATCAAAAGATCAAACCGGTTTTTTCATTACGAGCCGTTATCAACGAGTTCTTTCAGGAAAAACTTAAATCCTATCTGAAGCGATCAATGTTCAAGAAACTAAACTTTTACGAAAATATTAATATTCTTCAAAAAAAGGAGAAAAAAATGGCTGAAGATTTAAAGAAAATGTATCGGACAATAATGGACGATCACTTTCCACCTGAGATGGAGATTAGTTTTGTGGATCAGGATAAAAGACAAACCCTTTTTTATGAAAAAGTGGCCTGGACCATCGATAACATCCAAAAAGGGCTCAGATACGGTGAAAATCCGGGTCAGGAAGCCGCACTTTATAAGCTGATCAATGGGAATCTGGTTTTAGGAGGAACCGAATCGATTCAGCCGGGACGGCATCTGGCTTCAGACATCGAGCTTTTGCAATCCGGTAAGCATCCGGGCAAAACAAATCTGACCGATGCGGATAACTCTTTGAACATTTTAAGATATTTTGTGGATAAACCCACAGTTGTCATTGTCAAGCACAACAATCCCTGTGGTGTTGCCCGCTCTGATACATTGGTAGATGCGTATCTAAAGGCAAACATGGCAGACAGGGTGGCGGCATTTGGAGGATGTATCGCCGTAAACAGGGCTGTAGATAGGGCAACGGCGGAAGCCATTACCGAACAATATGCTGAAGTTGTTGTTGCACCCGATTTTGAAGACGGTGTCATGGACATTTTTTCAAAGAAAAAAAACCTCCGGGTGATACGTATAGGTAATATCAACAGGCTGCAAAGCTTTGTGGGACAAAGATGTGTGGAATTCAAGAGCCTGATTGACGGTGGTATCATCGCCCAGTGGTCTTTTGTGCCGGCAGCCCGGACAAAGGCAGATCTAAAACTTGCAGCATGCGAATATAAGGGCAAGCAGTATCAGGTCAACCGTGAACCCACCGAACAGGAATATAACGACCTGCTGTTTGGGTGGCTTGTGGAATCCGGCATTACATCCAATTCCGTCATTTATGTCAAAGACGAAGTTACCGTAGGCATCGGCACCGGTGAACAAGACCGGGTGGGTGTTGCCGAAATTGCAAGGGATAAGGCCTATCGAAAACTGGCGGACCGTTACTGCTTTGAAATGCATAATATTCCCTATAATGATTTGAAAGACGAGGATAAAAAATCGGAAATTGATGCTAAAGTGGCTGATGAAAAAGGGGGACTGATCGGCTCCGCCATGGTCAGTGACGCCTTTTTCCCTTTTAGAGACGGTATTGATGTCGGCTTGAAAGAAGGCGTTACTTCCGTAATTCATCCGGGTGGATCTGAAAATGACTACCAGTCTATCGAGGCTTGTAACGAGGTGGGTGCGACAATGGTTTATACCGGGCAGAGAAGTTTCAAGCATTAATCCGGATTGACTTATACTAGAACCTATCTCAAAAATAAGATTAGGGTTAAGGGCAAGGCGTGGAGCGGTGAAAAAGCGGAGCATACACGTAGTATGTGAGCATTTTGAACCGTTTCACAACACCGCCATGGGCACTTAGATTGTTTTTGAGATAGGTTCTATATGTTTCAAGGTCTCGTGCTGTTCAGTCCGACAAAGGTACCACCGTTTCTCTGACATAAAGCGCGCATAAGAGTGGCAAATCGTTCGCCGGTATTGCCGCGTTGATCCGTTTGTTCCATAACGACCGGAAAACCCACGGCATGGATCCGGACCCGGCGAGAACCGTCTTTTGCTGCCCTGTTGATTCTGTCCACCTCATTGATGACCGGCTGGATAGCGGGACCACTGAATTCATCACCGAATACATAAAGGCTTATTTTTTTATCGTTCGAATAGAACATATTAATCGCTGCGGTAATTCCTTCCACCGGGCTGCTGTTGCTAAAAGAGTTCCAGGTACGCAGGGCTGAGATGATGGCCCTGCGCCGGCCGGGGGTGTCCGGTATCCATTTCCCGGCATACTGGGAAAACAGGAAATTTCCCATATCGTTCATTATCTGGATGCCTTTAACTTTCGGATAGATTTCAAGTGTCTCCCGCATTTTTTTCTGGACCAGGTTCCAGGCATTTCGCTGCATACTTCCGGATGTGTCGATAATAAAAACGATGTACTCACTGTCCACGGGAATACCCCCCACCGAACGGGTCATTTTTTTAGGAAGGCTTTTATAAAGCCGCTTCATTTCTTCGGTCAGCTCCTGACGTGCAAGGGCCAGTTTGCCTTCAATAATATTTTGAACCATAGCATCGTCTTTGGAAGCCGCGAATCGGCCTTTAATCGCCGACAGATCGCCCTGGAGGCGGGCAAGCATTTTTTTTTCTTTTGACAGCTGTTCCTTTTTTGCAGTCAAGTCGCGATTCAGGATCCGGGTGTCACCCCGGATTTCAAACAGTTCGTTTTCCGAGCGAACAATCTCAGCCTGCATGTTTTCTTTGATTTGTTCAATAACCACCGGTTCAGCAAATTTGGACAGTACAAACAACAGAATAATAGCACCGAATCCGCAACAGATACAGTCAAGAAAGGAAAGGCTGAATATATCTATGTCCCGTCTGCGTTTTTTCATAGGGTGAAATCCATATCATCTGGAGTTTCTTTACGGCCAGTTTTTCGAGGGACAGAAAAAAGATCCCTTGGTTTTCATGGCCAGACGCCAATAGGCGTCAGCAGCCATGGGATCTCCCTCCATGGGATAAAGTATGATGTTCACCGGCACACTTTTAGGCAGTTGCGAAATTGCTTCGTTAAACAGACTTACCCGTTTTTTACTGGAAACCCTTGTTTGCCATGGCTTGCTGCTTCCCATGGTCGGCAACCCATCGGTCAACAAAAATATATTGTCCGGAGTCGGTTTCATCTCGTTGATCGATTTGATCGCGTTGAGCAGACTGGTTCCTTTTTCCGGAACCAGCCGGTACAAACTTTCTGTCGAAAGGTTTAATGGGTCTATCGCACCGGCATCCAGCCAGGTTCCTTTTGAATGTTCAAGTAAAGGGCGTGCGGTTTCGTTAAAGATGTATATTTGAAATTGACTGGTTGGTGGAAGCTGGGTAATCAGCCAGTTCATGGTTTTCACCACCTGTTGCCATTTGGGAGCGTTAATTTTCTGGACATTTTTTAAATTGCGCCAGCG
>JAOUGB010000260.1 GCA_029857875.1 Desulfobacteraceae bacterium
AAGGCATATAGTGGATATTATTTATCCATTGGATTGAGTAGAATCAACCCGGTGGATACAAATTATCCATTTTAAAATTGAATGTCCCACTGGTTGTCTAAGATTCTGTTTCCCTGAGCAGAGAGGGATGTATTCGAATTTTACATTAAGCTATACAGCTTTGGCCTTTTTACATAGTGTCCATCCATAAATGAGGATATTTGTTCAAGATCAAGGCATGCGAAAAAAATAACCACAGGCATATAATTGATATTCCGAGGATTATTTTTTGAGCATAACGCAGAAATTGGGCAAAAAGACCATTTAGGGATGGACACTACCTAAGTTGTGGCATTGGATTTGCTTAATAAATACCATCATGAAAGTTAGAAATACACATAATCGATTTTGGACCGGTGTGCCTCCTTGGTTATTTATCGGCGCGGTGGTGGTTTTATTTCCGATTTTCGCGTTTATGACCATACAGAACATAAACCGTCAGAATCAAAACAGCACACGACTTTTGCTGGAAAAAGGTGCGGCCTTGATCCGGTCTTTTGAGGCAGGAACACGAACAGGAATGGGGATGAGCTGGAATGAATTCCAGCTTCAGAAACTTCTTACAGAGACTGCCCAGCAGTCCGATATTCGATACCTTTTGGTCACCGATATAAACGGAACCGTTCTCGCCCATGATAACCCCAGATATATTGGTCAAAACCATGGAAGAGGATTAAACCTCAAAAAAATCTCACACCTTAAAACGGTTCAGTGGCGAGTTGTCCGTAATCCTGACGGTAAAAAAATATTTGAGGTTTTTGGTAAATTTTCACCTGTGGAAGGAGGACCGGACATGGGGCGCGGCCGTGTGATGCTGCACATGTGGTTTCAACGGGGAATGAATGAAAGAATAGACATTCCTCCTTCCAGTCCGATTATCTTTGTGGGACTTGACATGACGTCAATTGAAGATGCCATTCGAGCGGATACCCGACATGCCGTTATAATGGGCATTATCCTTCTCTTGATCGGATTTGCCGGTATCGTTCTGCTCTTTTTAGCCCAAAGTTATCGGGTTACAAAGATGTCTCTTTCCAGAATAAAGGCTTTTTCAGACAATCTGGTGGAAAATATGCCCATCGGCCTCGTTGCGCTGGATGACAATCAGAGGATAACCTCTTTGAACAATGTGGCTGGATCTGTTCTAAAGCTTTTGCCTGCTGAAGTGATGGGAGAAAATGCTGAAAAGGTGCTTCCGGCGGAGCTATGGCGCCTGTTGAAAAATCTAAATGTGGAAAAAGGTGTTGTGGAAAAAGAGATTGATTGTACCGTACAGAAAGGAGAGGTGATTCCCCTGGAAATCAGCGCCACGTTACTCAGTGATGAAGACGGAACGTTTCTTGGATATGTGGTCCTGTTTAAAGATCTCAGTGAAGTCCGTTCTTTAAGAAAAGAGATTGCAAGGAGTCAACGCCTTGCATCAGTGGGCAGGCTGGCAGCAGGTGTTTCTCATGAGATCCGTAATCCTTTAAGCTCAATTAAAGGTTTTGCGACGTATTTCAAAGAAAGATATTATGATGTACCTGAAAATCAACAGATCTCAAACCTCATGATTCAAGAGGTTGACCGGCTGAACAGAGTTGTGGGCCAGCTCCATGAGTTTGCCAGACCCATAACCGTTTCGAAAAAATCGATTCAAATTAAAGCGTTTTTAAAGGACTCTCTCAAGCTGATTGAAAGGCAGGCATCGGAAGCAAACATAAGCCTTAAAACCGACTTTGATTCAGAAATAGACGAGATTTTAATTGATCCGGACAGAATCAACCAGGTGCTTCTGAACCTTTACTTAAATGCCATTGAATCCATGGATAATGGCGGGAACCTGACCGTTACGCTTGCCAGAAATTCGAAAAAAAATGGGATAGAGATCAAGGTATCGGATACCGGAAAAGGTATCACGGAAGACGATCTCTCCCACATCTTTGATCCCTATTTTACCACCAAAGCATCCGGCACCGGTCTTGGGTTGGCCATCGTTCATAATATTATGGAAGCCCATGGCGGGGAAATAACCATTGAGAGTCGCTTAGGACAGGGAACAGGCGTTACAATATTTTTTTCTTATGCAGGAACAAGAGATGAACAATGAAAAATAGAAAGACAATTTTGGTCGTTGATGATGATGACGCCCATCGCACCATGCTGAGAACCCTTGTTGGGGGGTGGGGATATGATATTGTTGAGTCGGATGACGGTTCAACCGCCATTGAGAAGGTTCAAGAACGGCCTTTTGATTTGATCTTGATGGATGTCAGAATGTTGAGGGTTTCAGGTCTCGAAGCACTGGAAAGAATAAAAGCGTTTAATCCTGCCATTCCGGTAACGATCATGACGGCGTATTCTTCAGTTGAAACGGCTGTCGAGGCTCTGAAAAAGGGCGCTTATGATTATCTTACAAAACCTCTCGATTTCGACAAGTTGCGGCTGACCATTGAAAGGGCGATGGAGCACACCCGGCTTAAAGAGGAGAATCGTCTTTTGAAGGAAAGCCTCGGTAAACATTTTGATATGCAAAATATCATCGGTCGAAGTCCTGCCATGATAAGCCTTTTGGAAACGGTGGCCCATGTGGCCCCGTCCGAAGCCACCGTAATGATTACCGGCGAGTCCGGAACAGGCAAGGAATTGATTGCCGGGGTGATTCATCATAACAGCCCGAGAAAAGACGGTCCCTTTGTAAAAATTAATTGCGCCGCCATTACTGAAACGCTTCTTGAGTCAGAGCTTTTTGGGCATGAAAAAGGGGCTTTTACAGGCGCCGACCGCAGAAAAGAAGGGCGTTTTTATCAGGCGAACCAGGGAAGCATTTTCCTTGACGAAGTGAGTGAAATGCCGTTAACCATGCAGGTTAAGCTTTTGCGTGTTTTACAGGAAAGAGAGTTAACCCGTGTGGGCGGCGAAAAAGTCATACCTGTGGATGTCCGGGTCATCGCTGCCACAAACAAAGATCTTGTGGATCTGAAAAACAGAGGGCTGTTTCGAGAGGATCTGTATTATCGGTTGAACGTTGTCAGTCTTGAACTCCCGCCGCTTAAGGAGAGAAGAGACGACATCCCATTGCTTGCCCAGCATTTTTTGGAAATTTTTGTCGACAAAAACAAAAAGGAGATAAAAGGATTTACACCCAAAGCAATGGACCAGCTTATTCGGTATGATTGGCCCGGCAATGTCCGCGAACTGATGAATGCGGTTGAAAGAGCGGTTGTACTGGCCCGAACAGACTATCTTGATGATCAGGATTTTTCTATCTTACAGCCTTTGTTACAGCAACCAGCTCCAGCCCTATCTGATTTTGAAAATATAGACATACCCCTTGAGGAGGTGGAAAAGGCTGCTATATTGCGCATGCTGGAATCTGTGGCCGGAAATAAAAGCGAGGCGGCACGACGGCTGGGTATTACCAGAAAAACCCTTCACAAAAAGCTTAAAAAATATGGAGTGATGGACTAACTTAAAAAAGTTTGAAGTGATCTAAAGTGATCTAAAATGCCTAAAGTTAAGGTGTTTTTGCTATTAATAACTCAAGTTTCGCATCCATATTTTAATATCGGATATTGAATGATGAATGCCGAAGTAAGGTCCCAGTGGAATGGGCTGCCGTATTTCATCCCAATGGAATAAAAGGAAAAATAAATTCCATACCCTTCTACATTCGTTATTTATATTTCTCAGCAGCCTATTTGTCCCGTATTAAACGGGGAAGTTAAAGTATTTTTCAATTTTATTTAATATAAATAGTCTGAGCGTAGCGACTCAACAACAACTTTAGATCACTTTTAACTTTAGATCACTTTTAACTTTTCCGGCTTGTCCGGAATAGGAGATTCGTTGATGCGATTTAAAAGAATTTTATTTCTTGTTTTTATTTTTTTATTTTTTGGTGGACAGGTGGCATTGGCATCTAATTTGTCCTCTAAAACAGCATCTACCTCTGATGCGTCGCGTTTATCCCTGGATGAGGTTATTAAAAAGGTTGAGAAGCATTATTCTGTGTCGGGCTTTACTGCACATTTCTCCCAAACTTCATCAATAAAAGCCATGGAAATAACAGATAGTGCATCGGGGAGAGCCTTTTTCAAACGCTCCGGTAAAATGAGATGGGAATATGAAACACCCGACCGGCAAATGATTATTACGGATGGCAAAACGCTGTGGGTATTTAGACCTGAAGACAACCAGGTCATGATTGGAAAGGCCCCTTCTTTTTTTGAAGGTGGTAAAGGATTCAGTTTCCTTTCTGATATGAAGGTGATAAGAGAAAAATTCAGTATGGTTCTTGAAAAAGAGACTGAAGAGGGTTTTTTTGTCCTCAAGCTCTTACCCAGAGAAAAAACCTACGATATTGTGGAAATCTACCTGTGGATTTCAAGAAATACTTTTGATGTTGTCAGGATATTGACCTATAATTCATACGGTGATGAAACACGGATCGTCTTTAACAATATTCAGCTTAAACAGAATCTCGATGATTCCTTGTTTATTTTTGAAATCTCTGAGGGGGTAGAGGTGCTGAATCTTGATGAGCAGTGAGACCTATGAGAAATATCATTAAATAGGGAAGAGAAAAGAGAAAAGAGGAAAGAGGATAAGGGAAACCACGGATGAAAACGAATGAGCACAAATATTTTGAAAAATAAGAAAGTAAGTAAGGTGAGAAGATCAGAAGGTCGGCACATTTTCTTGATTTCCAAATTTCTCACTTTC
>JAOUGB010000261.1 GCA_029857875.1 Desulfobacteraceae bacterium
CCGTATTGATACGTGACCGTTGAGTACAGTATGTTTTTTTAAAATGTCTTTATAGATTTTATTCTTTTCAACAACTGCATCACATCGTGCTTTGACTTCGGGATCTTTGAGGACTTGATCGATTCTATATTCTCTGAGCAGATGAACGAGCCTGTTCCAATAGTGTTCGTCATATTCGTCACGCCCCAACACCGTCATGGAGAGCAATACAACACCGTACTTTTCAGGATAAAGGACTTCATCCATAGATAAATCCGCAGAATCGATTTTATCGGTTTCTATAATTAATTGTCTGTAATCGTGTTTAAATTTGCCCTTATAATATTCAAAAATAACGTTGGCTGCTGAAGGGGCAAGCTTGAACGCACCTTCAAACGGTTTGTCGATTTTGTTGGTATGGTGATGGTCAAACCAGAGCGTGCAACGATCATTATACGGAAGGTTTGCGATGATATCCCCGTGTCGAACATCCACCAGGCCCCTTTGCATGTCATTGGGCTCAACCCATTTCACCGGTTCTGTTATGTCTTCCGCTTCATAAAGCAGCGCTGCGCATACAACGCCGTCAAAGTCCGGCCGGGTGAGAATTCGCATAAAAAAGGCTCCTCTTACAAAGAATATTGACCGGCATGCTCCCCGCAAGCCCCGTCCTTTAGGACGGGGTCAAGGGGAGCTATATTAAATAATCTAAGATCCTTACCCGGGCGCGAAGCACTGCCGTAAGGCAGAACCCCCGCCCTTTAAGGCGGGGAGGCTTCACTGTTTACGAGCTCATCAATTTTTGTATTCATCGATATTGATACGGGGTAATAATTTGGTCCTTTGAAACAAATCGATTTCAAAGAAGCGGTAATGTTTTCAAGATGCTATATTGTTACGATACGGGGAGGTTGGCCGGTTGTCAACCTTCTTTAGGATTCGGTTGTACCAATGGGACAAACCATCAAAAAAATAGCCCGAACCGTTCTCTTAATTCTTTCAGAGGAACTAACAGTGTCGGGCATCTTAAAAACTGATATTTAAGGCATCATTTAAAGGATCGCCTGGGAAAAATGGCAAAAGCGATCCATACAAATAGGTCGGTGAAAAGTTGATATGTGATAAATGAGTCTGTTGATTAATGGTCTTTTCGCACAATCTCTGCGCTTGCCCTGTGGAATGCGGAGCCTATTCCTCTGGGGTTATGCTCAAAAAATAATCCTCGGAATATCAAACATATGCCTGTGGTTATTTTTTTCGCATGCCCCTCCGGGCCGTAGGCCCCACGGGCCGGAGGCTTGATCTTGAACGAAAATCCTCATTAATCAACAGACTCATAAATGTGAAAAGAAATTAATCTTTATCTTAACGATCTTTACCACCGGTCAGAAATAGCCAGAAAAGCGTCATTCCAACCAGTGTCGCGATTACCAGCAAGTATGTAACAGATTCCGTGTATGTCATAAAATCTTGGAGTGTATAAAAAACATGGTCCATAATCAAAGCCTTTCTTAACCCTAATGCTGCATAAACAACAGGGCTGGTGTTTATGCACTATCAGGATTAGTGCGCATCCTTGTATTCCGGATGTTCATATAAAATGGGCATTCTGGTGACGATAAACCGGTAAAGCAGCAAACCGATCATAACGATAAAGACCGAAATTCCGATTTCCATCCAGTGTGGAAAATATCGTTCACTGGAGGGAAGATGCCAGTTAAAAGCAACGAGGCAGACATTAAATCTGTTGAGGATAACCCCCAGTACCGCCAAAACGGATGTGAATTTTATCAGGGCCAGGCTTTTTGTCCGAACACCGAAAGCATAAAGAAGGCTTGGCAGCGCTACAAAACCCAAAAGCTCTACGAGATACCAGATTCCATATCCGCTTGTAAGATAATGCCATTGATTTTCAGTGGATATACCCAAAACCTTAATGGCGAAATATCCCGCCAGAACATATGATGCGGCCTTGCCAAATCCTAAAGTAACACTGTTTGCTTCTTGGAGGTGAGTTTCATCCATTTTGTAAGCAAAAAAGCGGTGGGAAAGGGTGCTTTCAAAAATGACCATGGAAAGCCCTGCGATGATGCTGGTGACAAAAAAGTAAATGGGTATATAGGGTGAATACCACAATGGATGCAGTTTTGACGGTGCGATCAAAAACAGGGCACCCAGTGAAGACTGATGCATGGTGGAAAGTACAACACCGAATATGGTGAGGAGAATGGTCAGCTTAACTACAATATTTCGGGCTCTTTTTAGTCCTATCCATTCCATTGCCGCAGGGGAGAACTCGATGAAAAGGACCGTGAGGTATGTGGCCACGCAGAGACCCACCTCAAAGAGAACGGAGGTGGTTCCTTGCTGGACGACCAAGGGGTAGGGGAGACGCCACGGCCGGCCCACATCATAATTAATAGCAAGAAACACAAGCGCATATCCTAAAAAGCCGGTGAGGATGGCAGGCCGTACCGCAGAATGGTATTTTTTCATTCCAAAAAGGTAGACTGCTGAAGATGTGACATACCCCCCGGCTGCCAGAGCAACTCCGCAAAGGAGGTCAAAGCTTATCCATAGTCCCCAGGGGTTGTAATCAGAAAGATTGGTGACAGCAGCCAATCCTCCTGTAAATCGTAGATAGGTGATATAAACACCCACGCCTAAGACAATCAAGGCGATGAGATTAAAGAGACTGAAAATTGATTTTCGCTCTGCAGTAGTTACTTGGGCCATCAGGATTCCTCCTCGATTTCAGATTCATCAGGTCTTTCTTTATCCAATGCTGAAGTCAAAGCTTGTTCTTGCTCTGATTGTGCGATTTTTTCTTTGCGTTTTGATACTGCGTAAATTCCGGCGAGAAGAACCGGCCATAACCCAACGATCATCGGAACCGAGCTAAGCGCGCCTGCGGTCAATTGAGGCGCAGGGGTAAGCCCCAGATCTTCACGCATCCCCAGTTCTTTAAACGGGGTTCCGGAAATGTACAGCCAGCTGGTTCCGCCCATTTCATGTTCGCCGTATATATGATCCACATAACGGTCCGGATATTTTCGAAACCGTTCCCGTGCGATTGTAATCATGTCTTCTCGTTTTCCGAAACTCAGGGCTTCCATGGGGCAGGCCTCGACGCATCCGGGCAGCAGGCCTTCAATCACCCTTGGATAACACATGGTGCATTTTCGAATCCGGGGTGTCAGGGCCTGGTTGTACTCATAGGTGGGGATTTCAAAGGGGCAGGCAATTATGCAGTATCGGCATCCTACACAGACGGAAGAATCATACGTCACAGCGCCTGTCTTTGTCTTTTTAAATGCCCTTACAAAACATGCGGACGCACATGCCGGCTCCAGGCAGTGGTTGCACTGTTTTTTGTAAAATACAGGGCTTTGGGAACCTTTTGAATTGTCATATTTGTTCACAACCGTAAACGCTGTTGTGGTGGTTCTGCGCTTGGTTTCCAGCACGGAAGGGTCCGTAAACGGTTTGTCCGGCTGGGGCAACTCATTCACTTTGTTACAAGCTGCTTCACAGCTGCGGCATCCCACGCACAGCGTTATGTCATGCAGTATTGCAAAACTTTTAGGATAACCGGTAAAGTGCTTGGCGGTTGCAGCAGCGGCTGATTTGCCGATTGTGGTGCTCAAGCCTGCCGCACCGATCCACCCTAAAAACTTTCTTCTGGATATGGACATGTGTAGTACCTCAAAAATAGCTACCGCAATTTAGCTGTTTGTGTTTGCTCAGATGATCTCGTAAATGTCGAGTTCATCTGAAGTTGTGTTCAATACTACGATGGTTTTTTTCTTTCTTTATGGCAAGATGTACAGCCGGTATATTTCTCAATACCCATTTTCTGATGACATCCGATACACTGCTGGTGAAAAGAACCCATTATCCCGGGACGGAAAAGATTATTTTCATTAAACGGTTTGTCATGGCAGTTAGCGCACCTGGGCGGTTTTCCGGCCGCAGGTGTGTTATGGTGGCATCCAAGGCATAACATCGTATCCTCATAATGGAAATATTGGGCCAATTTGCTGCCGTCCAATTTTTTTACCATGGCATCAAATACTTTTCGATGCGGGTATTCGGCCGCCTCATATTGATTTACCAGGTCCTTGAGAACAACCGTTTTCGGGACATCTACCTTATAGATCGGTCCAAATGTCTCCTTCCATAACTGAGGCATCAGGCGAGCCATTTTGGCGGCATTTGATGTCGATAACTCACCGGTTCTCTCCGGCAACGGGACCATGTGACACCTCAGACATGTAGAGGATTCCTTGTGACGGGTTTTGGTCATGAATGCATGACATCCGGCACAGTTCTTATCCTGTTGTTTGGATTCATGGCACCCGGTACAGCTGCTTTGATGTCCGCGTTTATGAAAAGCGGTTTCAAGTGTAATTTCCCTGCCATTTTTTGTAACTTTTTTTGAACCGGCCAGCGGATGGCAGGTTGCACACGACTCCAAACTTGCAAGGTGACATACGCGGCAGGTGTCGTTGTATTCTTCATGGCTCTTATGATCGAAGGGGACCTGGTTCATTCTTGCGATACGCCCCTTTTCATCACCGGTTTTGATGATGACATTATCCGGTTGCCCCCTCTTCAGTCGGGGGACCAGTTCCACCTTTTCGATTTTCAGTTGTTCTTGGGCATCATGGCATCCGGCACACCGGAGCGGGCCTACATCCATTTGTTTTGCTCGCATCTTTTGATGACAATCGATACAGGCAAGATGAGAGGCAAACCG
>JAOUGB010000262.1 GCA_029857875.1 Desulfobacteraceae bacterium
ATGATCCGTTTACTGATGAAGTGATTGTCGAAGCCGGTGAAGATCTGGACGAAGATGCTGTAAAGGCCATTGAACATGCCGGACTTGCCAGAGTGAAAATAAGATCTGTATTAACTTGTAGGAGCAAAAAGGGCGTGTGTGCCAAGTGCTATGGCCGGGACCTTTCCCATGGTGCAAAGGTCGAAATTGGTCAAGCAGTGGGAATTCTTGCAGCACAGTCCATCGGTGAGCCCGGAACCCAGTTGACCATGCGGACTTTCCACATTGGCGGAACAGCCAGCCGAAGGGTTGAACAGGCTGATATTAGAGCCAGGACTGAGGGAGCGGTTAAACTTCTCAATGTCAATGTGGTCAAAAAAGACGAGGATAGATTTGTTGTGATGAACAGAAGGGGTGGCGAAATTACCATCATTGGCGACACCGGTCGCGAAAGAGAACGCTTTCCGGTCATTTACGGTGCTCACATCGAGGTAAAAGACGGTGACCAAGTCAAGGCCGGAGACCTTCTGGTTACATGGGATCCTTTTACAACACCAATTATTACAGAGGTTGACGGTACCGTTAAATTCGGTGATATCACGCCAGGTAAAACCATGCAGGAGAAAGTTGATCCTGTCACCGGAAAATCGAGTCGAACGATCATTGAATCTAAAAGCGGCGAGGAACGCCCAAGGATTTCGATCAAGGACAAAGATGGAAAAACAGCCAGCCTACCGTCATCATCGGGCGTGGCCAGATATCTACTGCCGATAAATGCAATTTTACTGATTGAAGAGGGGGATGATGTTAAGGCTGGCGATGTTATCGCAAAGCTGCCTCGTGCCACTACCAAGACAAAAGATATTACCGGCGGTCTGCCAAGGGTGGCTGAACTTTTTGAAGTGCGAAAACCAAAAGAAACCGCTGTGTTGAGCGAAATCGATGGGTATGTTTCAATATCGAAGGCAACCAAAAAAGGAAAACAGAAGATTACCGTCATCCCAGTGGATGTCGGTGAAAAGAAAGAATATTTGATCACACGGGGCAAGCATATTAATGTTTACGAGGGTGATTACATCAGGGCAGGTGAGGCGTTGATCAGCGGTTCAGCTATCCCCCAAGATATATTAAATATTAAAGGTGAAATTGCACTGGCACGATATCTCGTTGATGAAGTCCAAGAAGTTTACCGTTTACAAGGTGTAAGGATAAACGATAAACACATCGAGGTCATCGTACGGCAGATGATGCGGCGTGTTAAGGTCCTTGATGCCGGTGATACAGACTTTATTCTTGAAGAACAGGTGGATCGGATCAAGTTTGAAGAAGCTAACCAGGAAGTGATCAAAAAAGGAAAGAAACCTGCTGTGGCAGGACCTCTTATCTTGGGGATCACCAAGGCGTCACTTTCCACCGAAAGTTTTATCTCGGCCGCTTCGTTTCAGGAAACCACCAAAGTGCTTACCGACGCAAGCATTGCTGGAAAAGAAGATTTCCTGAGCGGCCTTAAGGAAAATGTTATTATGGGAAGGCTCATGCCTGCCGGCACCGGTCTTTTTAAATATAAAGAAATGGATATCATATCGAATTAGTAGAAGATAATTGATAGTGCAGGTTTTTCTCAACCCCAAACAATATAATTAAACGGGGAGCCCTCGAAACCGGCCTGTTCAAATGCTTGGGGAAACGTTCTATCAATGGTCTAAATTAATCATTAATTTAATATAAAAGGCTTGACAAATCAGCCTTTAAGTTTAATAGTAATCATTTTGTCAACTTTGGGTTGCTTTATTAAAATACAAGGATTTAAGTGAAAAAATGCCGACGATTAATCAGCTGGTAAGAAAAGGAAGAAAGCGAATTAGGAAGAAAACCAATACCCCGGCACTTAAAGGGAGTCCCCAGAAAAGAGGCGTATGTACCCGCGTATATACGTCGACACCCAAGAAGCCAAATTCTGCCTTGCGGAAGGTTGCCAGAGTTAGACTGACAACCGGCATAGAGGTTACCGCTTATATCCCTGGGATAGGACATAATCTTCAAGAACATTCGGTTGTTCTTGTCCGTGGCGGACGCGTTAAAGACCTTCCAGGTGTAAGGTATCATATTGTCAGAGGCACCCTGGATACGCTTGGTGTCGAGGATCGAAGACAGGGTCGATCAAAATACGGGTCAAAGAAGCCAAAGTAGAAAAATGTTACATGTCGCGAGGTTCTCTATACAATATTGCTGGATCTCGTTGCATGAAAATGAATGAAAAATAAAAAAAGTGGTGTGATATATGTCTAGAAGACGAGAAGTCCCCGAACGGGTTATTGTGCCAGACGCCAAGTATAACAGCAAGCTGGTATCAAAATTCATAAAATCTATCATGAAGGACGGAAAGAAGAGTATCGCAGAGTCAATCCTTTATGATGCTATGGGTATCATCGAAAAAAAGGCCAATGAACCTGCATTAAAAATTTTCGAACAGGCGCTTGAAAATGCAAAACCGATGATTGAGGTCAAGTCGCGCCGTGTTGGGGGATCAACCTATCAGGTTCCAACAGAAATTCGGCCATCTCGGAGAACGGCGCTCGGAATCAGGTGGATTATCGATTTTGCTCGTAAAAGATCTGAAAAGGGAATGGTTAATAAGCTGTCGGCAGAGCTTTTGGATGCCGCCAATAAACGAGGCGCTACAATTAAAAAGAAGGAAGACACCCATAAAATGGCCGAGGCGAACAAGGCGTTTGCCCACTACAGATGGTAAAATCTCAGGATGGGTCCATTGGGCGTTGAATAGACTTGAAAAAAATCAAACCATCTGAGGCGTTATTGGAAATATGAAGATGTATATCACTAACCCGTTTTAAAGGGAGGATTTCGAAGATGGGTAAGGAAAAGTTTGAGAGGACCAAGCCGCATGTAAATGTCGGTACGATTGGTCATATAGATCACGGCAAGACGACTTTGACGGCGGCGATAACGAAGCACATGGGCATGAAGGGTCTGGCGAAGTTTGTTCCTTTTGATCAAATAGACAAGGCCCCTGAGGAGAAGGAGCGAGGAATAACCATAGCGACGGCGCATGTTGAGTATGAGACGGTGAATCGTCATTATGCACATGTGGATTGTCCGGGTCATGCGGATTACATCAAGAACATGATAACGGGTGCGGCTCAGATGGACGGTGCCATTTTGGTTGTTGGTGCCGACGATGGTCCGATGCCCCAGACGCGTGAGCACATATTGTTGGCGCGTCAGGTGGGAGTTCCACAGATTGTTGTATTTTTAAACAAGTGTGACATGGTGGATGATGAAGAACTGATCGAGCTTGTTGAGTTGGAGCTTCGGGAGTTATTGGACAAGTATGAGTTTCCAGGGGATGACACACCGATCATTCGCGGCAGTGCGTTAAAGGCGCTTGAGAGTGATGATCCGGACAGTGAGGAAGCCAAGTGTATTTTTGAGTTACTGAATGCGGTGGACACGTTTATTCCAGAGCCCAAGCGTGATATAGACAAGCCGTTTTTGATGCCGATAGAGGATGTTTTCAGCATATCGGGTCGTGGGACGGTGGTAACGGGTAGAGTTGAGCGAGGCGTTGTTCATGTTGGGGATGACATTGAAGTTGTTGGGATTCGTCCGACGATGAAGACGGTGTGTACGGGAGTAGAGATGTTCAGGAAGCTTTTGGATGAGGGTCGAGCCGGCGACAACATTGGTGTATTGATGCGGGGGACCAAGCGAGATGAGGTTGAGCGTGGTCAGGTCGTGGCAATACCGGGATCGATTAAGCCTTACACGAAGTTCAAGGCGGAGGTCTACATTTTGAGTAAAGAGGAAGGCGGCCGTCACACGCCGTTTTTCAGTGGATATCGGCCTCAGTTTTATTTTCGTACGACGGATGTTACGGGGAATTTGGCATTACCGGAAGGTATAGAGATGGTGATGCCCGGAGACAATGTGACGATAACGGCGGAGCTGATAACGCCCATAGCGATGGAAAAAGAGTTAAGGTTTGCCATCAGGGAAGGCGGTCGGACGGTTGGCGCTGGTGTGGTCAGTGAGATTATCGAATAAAGAGAAACTAACATAATGATAATGAATACTAAAATCAGGATCAGGCTCAAGGCATATGACCACAAACTTCTGGATCAATCTGTTGGAGATATTGTCGATACAGCCAATAAAACCGGAGCAAAGGTCGTCGGACCAATACCACTTCCAACAAGAATCAACAAATATTGTGTTCTTCGATCTCCTCATGTTGATAAGAAATCTCGAGAACAGTTTGAAATCAGAACACACAAACGGCTTCTCGATATTCTGGAGCCGACTCAACAAACCGTTGATGCTCTAATGAAGCTGGATCTTTCTCCAGGCGTAGATGTTGAGATAAAACTGTAAAGGTCGTTTATAAAAGCCACAAAGGAAAAAATAATAGTAATGTGTAATGGATTGATAGGAAAAAAATTGGGAATGATGGGTCTGTTCACTTCCGAAGGTAAGTATATTCCGGTGACGGCCATTCAGGTTGGCCCATGTGTGGTTACCCAGATAAAGACCGTCGCCACTGACGGATATAATGCGCTTCAGATCGGTTTTGGCGAGAAAAAGAAAACTCGTGTTAACAAAGCGTTGGAAGGTCATCTCAAAAAGAGTGGTGAAACTCGTTTTGCATTTCTGCGTGAAGTTTACGTGAATGATCCAAGTGAATACGGGCTTGGCCAGATAATAAATATAGATATTTTTAATATCGGAGAATACATTGAG
>JAOUGB010000263.1 GCA_029857875.1 Desulfobacteraceae bacterium
TTGATTTTTCAAAGATTGATTCCTGTTCTTTCTTTACGAACCCTTGCCACGAGTTCACGCGGTTTAAAAAAAGATTATCCATGGAGCGACTATTTAGAAAAACTCCCCGACCCCTCAATTAACTACAACTAATCGTTAAATGAGCCTTAAACTTAGATTATCTCCAACCATATGTAATTTTCCCGTTTATCCGAAAGAAAAATGGTTGCATAAACGTTTTTTGTTGAGATAGAATTTCGGCAATTTAAATTTGAGATAAGGGGAACCATTCATGCACTATGAAGGAAATATCATCCGGCCGCCCAGTGAAGCCAACAGCATTCTGCTGCAAATAACGGTTGGGTGTTCCCGAAACAAATGCACATTCTGCGGGGCTTACAAAGGCGAACGTTTTCGCATAAAACCGGATTCTATTATCATGGACGATATCGCTTTTGCAGCAACCCATTGCCGGCGTCAGCGTCGCATATTTCTATGTGACGGAGATGGGCTGATCGTTCCCCAGAAAAGACTGCTGAATATCTTGCAGGAAATTGAACGGCAGCTTCCCTGGGTCACCCGTGTGGGTGCATACGCCAACTGCAAAAGCTTGAAAATGAAAACCTTCGATGAACTCAAAGCCCTCAAAACCCATGGTCTGGGCATTCTCTACATGGGCCTTGAGACCGGCGACGACATTACCTTGAAAAAGATCAACAAGGGCGCTGCATCAGAGGAGATGATCCAAATGGGCAAAAAGGCGAGGGCGGCGGGGATCAAGCTTTCCATCACCGTGCTATTGGGAATTGCCGGTAAATTGCGGTCGAATATCCATGCCTGCGAAACCGGACGGGTTCTTACCGCCATTGATCCTGAGTATGTGGGTGCCCTGACACTGATGCTCATTCCCGGTACGCCGCTGTATCAAGATTACAGGGATGGAAAGTTTTTTCTGCTTGAACCGGATGACATGTTGAATGAACTTAAAACCATGATTGAGGCAACGGAACTTTCTAAAGGGCTTTTTCATGCCAATCATGCCTCAAATTATCTTCCCATTAAGGCAAGATTACCAAAAGACAAGAAAAAGACGTTAGATTTGATTGATAAAGCCCTTGCGGGCAAGATAGGCCTGAAACCGGAATTTTTAAGAGCGCTTTAATCGGCATTTATTGTTCACCATTCACTGCTTACAGAAAAAAGGAGAAACGAATCATGACTGAAGGCTTGGCTGAAACCTTGCGAAATATCGATGATCTGTGTATCAATACCATCCGTGCCCTTTCCATGGATGCGGTTCAAAAGGCCAATTCCGGCCACCCCGGTGCCCCCATGGGGCTTGCACCGGCAGCTTATGTCCTTTGGACCCGGGTGATGAAACACAATCCTGAAAATCCCGGATGGCTCGACAGGGACCGTTTCGTGCTTTCAGCCGGGCATGCCTCCATGCTCCTTTACAGCCTGCTTCATCTTTCAGGGTACGCCGTTACTCTTGATGATATTAAGAATTTTCGTCAGTGGAACAGCAAAACACCCGGCCATCCCGAATTCGGTCATACACCGGGGGTGGAAACCACCACCGGTCCACTGGGTCAGGGCTTTGCCAATGCCGTGGGCATGGCCATGGCGGAACGGCATCTTGCCGCCCGATTTAACAGCCCCGGACATGAGATTGTCGATCATTACACTTACATGATTTGCGGAGACGGGGACATGATGGAAGGCATCTCTTCTGAAGCAGCGTCCCTTGCCGGCCATTTGGGACTCGGTAAATTGATTTGTATTTACGACGACAATGATATTTCCATCGAAGGTTCCACGGAGATAACCTTTACCGAAGATGTTGCCCTTCGATTCAAGGCATATCACTGGCACATTCTAAACGTTGATGACGGCAATGATATCGATGCCGTATATAATGCCATCCAGGCGGCCAAAGCCCAAACCGGGCGGCCGTCTTTGATTGTTCTGCGTACCCATATTGCATACGGAAGCCCCAACAAGCAGGATACCGCGGATGCCCACGGTGCGCCGTTGGGTGACGAAGAGGTTCGTCTGACCAAAAAATCACTAGGTCTTCCGGAGGATGCCTTATTTAATATCCCGGATGCGGTAAGGCATCATTTCACACAATGTGTTGAAATCGGGAGGAAAGCCGAAGCTGTATGGCAGGAAAAATTTCAGGATTACAACAAAAAATATCCGGATATGGCAATAAAATGGGTAGATGCAATGAGTGGGTTTCTGACCACCGGATGGGATGAAGACATTCCCGAATTTTCAGTTTCGGACGGTCCCATAGCCACCCGGGCGGCATCCGGTAAAGTCTTAAATGCCATTGCCTCGAAACTTCCCACACTCATCGGCGGTTCTGCTGATCTGGCCCCTTCAAACAAAACCTTTTTAAATACATCCCATGAATTTCAAAAAGATGCCTATGACGGTCGCAATATCCGTTTTGGTGTTCGGGAACACGCCATGGGGGGAATCATGTCCGGCATGTTTCTTCACCACGGCCTTCGGCCTTATGGCGGCACATTTCTTGTTTTTGCAGATTATTTAAGGCCGGCATTGCGCGTTGCCGCTATTATGAAAATACCGGTCATATATATCTTTACCCACGACAGCATTGCTGTGGGGGAAGACGGCCCCACACATCAGCCAGTGGAGCATCTGGCCAGTCTTCGCGCGATTCCGGGAATTACGGTTATTCGTCCGGCCGATGCATCTGAAACAGCCCAGGCATGGCGTCAGGCCATCAAAACAACCACCGGCCCGGTTGCGCTGATTCTAAGCCGCCAAAAGCTTCCGGTATTGAAATCCAACGCTATAGAAGACGGTTTGACAAAAGGGGCTTATGTCCTGGCGGATTGTGACGGCAAACCCGACATTATACTGATCGGTACAGGATCCGAGGTTCATATCATTCTTGAAGCCAAGGCACGTCTGCTTGAAAAAGGTGTTGCCGCTCGAGTTGTAAGTATGCCCAGCTGGGAACTTTTTGAAAAGACATCTCAAAAATACAAAGATCGTGTGCTCCTGCCGGATGTCCAAACGCGCTTGGCAGTTGAGGCCGGTTCTCCAATGGGATGGTGTCGATATGTCGGAACCAGCGGCGCCGTCATCGGCATAAACAGTTTTGGTGCTTCAGCACCGGGCGGCATTGTGATGGAAAAATATGGATTTACACCGGATCACGTTGTAGAAAAAGCAATGGAGCTTGTGAAAAAATAATCCTTTTGATAAAATTATTGGTTGTAGCGGCTTTCAGATCGGGGAGAAACAATTCATGGATAACACAAAAGAAGCAGAACTGGAGCGTTTAAAAAAAGATTATCTGCTCATGGAACAGCGCTACCAGGATGAAAAGGAATGCCTTTCAAACGTCATTTATGCTCTGGGCAGGGTTGTTGCGTTGCATGACGATCTCTTAGGAGAATTTGAACCCCTTAAAAGGCTGATTGATCCGGACCGGGAATTGCCTCTTGTTCAGATTGAAAATCAGGTCGAAACGCTTAAAAACAAGATTTTTACACAAGAAACAAAACAAGTCTTTGATGACCGGAATAAGCTGGATGAATTAAATAAAAGTCTGCTGGAGTCATGCAGAATTATTAAAAGAATCGTGGTTGCACTTGTGGATGATTTTTACCCGACAACCGGCGAGTTGAAAGCCAAAGCCGATTCTATTGATATCAAGTGCCAAAAAGAGACGGCTCAAATGGATTTAGAAGGGCCGGCAACGGCATTTTTAAGCTATATCAGGGTACTTAAGGGTAAGATTTCGGAAGACTTCAGATACATCAACAACACGTTTGTTACACTGCTGGATCACGTCAAGGAACTGGAAAAGACATTGACGAGCGAATTCGGCCAGGATGTCAGACTCAAGGAGATTGAACAGTTCGAGACGAAAGTCAATACTGAAGTCGGCTCCATCGCAGATTCATTCAACATTCATACCACCATCGATGAAATAAAAAGTGCGGTTGTTGAAAAGTTGAAAAAAATAAAACACCTGATGGCCTTAAGAAAAAAAGAAGAGGTGGAGAAGGCTAAGAAAGCCCAGGAAAATATCAACAAACTCAAAAAAAGGATCGTAAAAACAGAAAAGGATGCCCGTGCCATGGCCAAAAAGGTGGATTATTTTCAAACGGCCGCCACAAAAGACGGGTTAACAGGACTTTATAACCGTAATGCTTTTGATTGGCGTATCAATGAAGCGCTGAAGATGTTCCACGAGGAAGGACAACCCCTTTCCTTGATCCTTTTCGATATAGACAATTTTAAATGGATTAACGATACCTTGGGACATGTTGCGGGTGATAAGATTTTACAGAAAGTGGCGCAGTGTTTGAAGGATGCCTTTCGAAAAGGTGATTTCATCGCGCGATATGGCGGAGACGAGTTTGCCGCTGTCATCGAAGGACTGGATATGGATATCGCGAAAAAGAAAATTTTAGATTTTAACGAGCTGTTTAGCAAAAAACGATTTTTTTCTCACAGCGTCGGAGATGTCAACGTTACGGTAAGCGCCGGTATTACCATGTCAAAAGAAGGTGATAATGCAGAGGGCTTTATAAACAGAGCCGATAAAAACATGTATGAAACCAAAAAAAAGAAACGATGAAACCCGGTGACGGCTCCACCACAACCGGCGCTGTGTTGAGCACAATCAAGCAAACAAGGCAGGATCATTATTGATTCTGCCTTATTTGTTTGCCCCGCAACTCTCTTTTTGTTATTATAACCTAA
>JAOUGB010000264.1 GCA_029857875.1 Desulfobacteraceae bacterium
ATAAAATGATGAGGGAGAGGAATCTGGATATTCGAAGGCTTCGCCTGACTGCCATCTGCACGGTCTGCAATCGGCCGTTTCTCAAAGAAGTGAATGACATGAATGCGCTTATTGAGGAAATAGGACCTCCTGAATATAAAGAGGTGGCTTGAACGGCAGCTGCTGTATTCTCTTTTCGAATGAAAATTGGGATAAATGTATGGAATCGAATCAAGTGTTGAATTTTGATGCCCTTGTCGTGGGCGGTGGTATTGCCGGATTACAGGCTGCCATCGACTTGGCGGACCAGAATTTTAAAGTGGCGGTGGTGGAAAAAGACGCTTCCATCGGAGGTAAAATGATCCGTCTCTCCAAGGTCTTTCCCACGCTCGACTGTTCAAGCTGTATTACGACTCCCAAAATGGCGGAAGCAGCCCATCATGAAAATATCACATTGTTTACCTGTTGTGATCTCTCATCGTTGAAGCGCAATGGAAAAGACATTACCGCCGTTGTAACCCAGCGGCCACGGTATGTGGATCAGGAAAAGTGCATCGGCTGTCGTAGGTGCGAGTATAGATGTCCGGTATATGTCAGTGATAAAGAACAGGGGGAGTTTTCCGCACGTAAAGCCGTCTATATTCCATTTTCAAATGCCATTCCCCAAATTGCCTTGATAGATGTTGAACACTGCATGCTTTGTGGAAAATGCGAAAAGGTTTGTCCCACAGAGGCCATCAACTATTTTCAGAAACCCATCGATTTTACGATAAAGGCCAAAACCGCCATTCTGGCAACCGGTTTTGAGTTGTCACCTGTTGAGAACAAACAGCAGTATGGTATGGGAAAAATCCCCAATGTCATCGATGCCCTTCAAATGGAACGTCTTCTGGCGCCACATGGACCCTATAATCGCGTCTTGCGACCGTCAGACGGGATGGAACCGGATTCCATTGCTTACGTTCAATGTGCCGGTTCTCGGGATAAAAGCATGGGGGTTTCATATTGTTCGAGAGTTTGCTGCATGTACGCTATCAAGCAGGCCATGCTTCTGTCCGGTTCGCTGCCGTTGGCGGATATCATTATCTATTATATGGACATTCGTGCATTCGGAAAAGGGTACGAGCAATTTTATCAGAATGCCAAAGCCATGGGAATCGAATTTGTTAGGGCCAAAGTGGCCACTATCGATGCCGGTGAAAACGGCAGTGTTACAGTGCGATATGAAGCCCAGGATGGTGAAGGGGTAACGACTTCGGATCATGATTTGGTGGTACTTTCGATGGGAATCATACCGGGTTGGAATCCGGAAGGGGTTTGTCCGGTTTCCGCTTCAACAGATCGTTTTATTAAAACCATCCAACCCAAAATTTCACCCACCCTCACAGATATGGAAGGTGTTTTTACCGCGGGTGTCGCGGCCGGCCCCAAAGATATTGTTGATACCATTACCGAAGCCGGTGCTGCCGCCATGGAAGCGTCGAAGTATCTGTCGGAAATACACAGAGACCATGCTGCATAATTTTTATTTTGACCTCTGAAATCAGGAGATAAATGTATGTCGTCTGAACCGAAAACAGAAAAAAAAGAAGAAGAAAAAATCGGCGTATACATTTGCTACTGCGGCGGCAATATATCCGATCATGTGGATGTCGAGGCGGTTCGTGATCGGGCTGAAAAAATTCCCGGGGTTGCGGTGGCCCGAACCAACATGTTTATGTGTTCGGATCCCGGACAGGAAATGATCATGGAGGATCTGAAAAATGGTATCGTCGACCGGGTTGTGGTGGCCTCCTGTGCGCCCAGCCTCCATGAAATGACCTTCCGTAACGCCATATCCAGAGCCGGCGCAAACCCTTATATTTATGAGCATGCGAACATCAGAGAGCAGGTCAGCTGGGTGCATCATGGTGAAAATGCCACGGATAAAGCAACGGTACTGGTTTCAGCGGCAACAGCAAAAGCTGGTCACCTCAAACCCCTCGAACCTATCCGCGTAGATGCCGTGCCTCATGCCACCGTCATTGGTGGTGGAATTGCAGGGCTTCGGGCGGCAATAGATCTGGCTGATCGCGGGATTCGAGTTATCCTTATCGAAAAATCACCTTTTTTAGGCGGCCAACTGGCCCTTTTGGATAAAATTGCTCCCACAAGAGACACGGCTGCCGATCTTATTTCAAATCTTTCCGGCCGTGTGTTGAATGATGCGTCCATTACCGTTCATACATGCGCGGCGGTGGAGAAATTCGAAGGGTATGTGGGCAATTTCAAACTGGGCATCAAAAAACAGCCTCCGGAATCAGCAGCATATCAGGAAAAACTGAAGCAATTCAATACATCCGATATGAAACCCTTTGAATTTATACCATTTGCCGGTGTTTATACAGGATCCATCCCTGAAGCAACAAAGGAGTTTATCATTGATACCGGTGTTATTGTTCTGGCAACGGGTATTAAATCCTATACTCCGCGTCAGGGGGAGTATGGTTATGGCGAATTCAAAGAAATCGTTACACTTTCCGATTTAATTCGAAATATGTCTAAAAACAAGACCGGCGGTAATTTGCTTGAGATCAACGGCCGAAAAATCAAAAGCATGGCCATGATTCACTGTGTGGGCAGTCGCCAGATTCCGGGCATTCATCCTGAGGATGCGTCAGGGCACCTGAACGAGTACTGTTCACGGACCTGTTGCAGTGCCACCCTAAATGCTTCAAACATCATACGCGACACCTATCCAGAAACACGAGTTTTCGAATTTTATCGGGACATACGGACCTATGGTCGAGGACAGGAAGAACTTTATGATCAAGCATCCGGAAACGGCGTTGTTTTTATCCGTTTTGAAGCCCAAGAGGCTCCGGAGGTTTCGAAAAACGGTTATTCGGATGAATTCCCTCTTCTGATCAAAGCAAAAGATATGTTGACATTCGGTGAAGAAATTGAAGTGCCCGCTGATCTGGTGGTTCTCGCCACAGGGGTGGAGCCGAACAATGTATCCGAGATCGTGGATATGATGAAACTCCCGGTAGGGGCGGACCGGTTTTTACTGGAAGTTCATCCCAAATTGCGACCGGTGGAACTCCCCGTTTCAGGGATTTTTTTAGCAGGGACCTGCCAGGCGCCTATGGATATCGGCGAAGCATGTAACGGTGCTGCTGCTGCTGCTGTCAAGGCTGCTGCATTATTGACTCGAGGCTATGTGGAACTCGATCCTTTTGTGGCCGAAGTCGATATTCAAAAATGTAAGGGCACAGGTGCATGTGTTGAAGCCTGTTTGAGTGAAGGTGCACTCGGTCTGGTGGAAATGCAAATCGACGGACAAAAGGTTCATCGGGCCCAGGTAACGCCGGCATTCTGTACGGGGTGCGGCGCCTGTGTTGCGGTTTGTCCTGAAAATGCCATCGATGTGAATGGGTGGACACTAAAACAATACGAGGCCATGGTGGACGCCATAGTCTCCGAAGAGGTTGCAGCATAAATACTGCTCAAAATTTAATGTTAGGAATTTCCAATGAGCCATGATGATGAAATAAAAAAGAAGAAAAAAGAAGCCATGAAAAAGCTACGCAACGATCGGAAGGAAT
Organism: Desulfobacteraceae bacterium; assembly: GCA_029857875.1. Taxonomy (GTDB): domain Bacteria; phylum Desulfobacterota; class Desulfobacteria; order Desulfobacterales; family UBA11574; genus UBA11574. The sequence continues at coordinate 3,567 of JAOUGB010000264.1, forward strand.
GGATCACTAAAGCTTCAACGATGGTTAAAGAACAGAAAACAATACTAAAAGCCATAAAAGGACATCTTGAAAATCAACCGGCAACCGTGCCGGAAATATCCAAGGCGACGGGAATATCATCGGACAGGATCCTCTGGTATCTGGCGACGCTGAAAAAATACGGAGAAATCATAGAAGGGGAAAAAAACGGCGGTTATTTTCGGTATGTGTTGGCTGAAACAGAGGTTGAAAAAACTGCTGAATAAGCAGGGCGATCGATCGATTCAGCCGGAACTATTTGACCCCTTTTAAGGAGACATGAGAATGACGTTAATTAATCCCAATTTTGCCAAAGAGATGGAACGTTACGGCGAAAACACGGCCCTGGAGTGCTTCAACTGCGGGACCTGTGCGGCCATCTGCCCTTTGATATACGAGCATTTCCCCCGAAAAATGATCCGCTATATTCAAATTGGTGCAAAGGATCGTATTCTTGAAAATGCTCAAGAACTCTGGCGCTGCCTTCACTGCGGGCTCTGCACTCGGACTTGTCCGCGGGAGGCCGACCCAGGCGAAGTTATTCTGGTGCTGAAACGTTATGTCGTCGCCAATTGGAGGAGGTCCTGAAATGTATGATCCAAAAGATATGATTGATCTGATTGCCGACAATGTCAAAAAGACCAAGAGCCCGTTTGGAATTCCGAAATTCATGGCCAATACCTGGTGGAAAAATACAACCGTAGACCGTGATGGCGATGCGTTACTCTTTACCGGCTTGATGTATCAGTTTATGCCCTATATCGACAAAACAACACACTATCTGGAACTTTATGAAGACACCGATTGGGCGAATTATTTGCCCTACACGAAATACATTCCGAAAGTACTTTCAGGGGTCGGGCTTGCTTTGTTAACATCCGGCAAAGAAAAGAGGGCGTCCAACAAGATCCTTCAAAATATCGTCAGGATCTTAAAAAAGTCAAACGTTGATTTCTGCTATAAACCGGAGCTGGATGACTACAGCGGCATTCTCCTTTATGATCTGGGCGACCAAGACGCTTTTGTTCAACATGCCAAATTTGTTGCCGCCAACTTGAAAAGAGCAGGTATCAAAAAAATTATTACGGTGGATCCGCATACCACATATGCACTGAAAGTGCTCTATCCCAAATACACTGGCGAAAG
>JAOUGB010000265.1 GCA_029857875.1 Desulfobacteraceae bacterium
CTCGGCAATGGATGCTTTGCGTTTGAGCTTTTCCACAGCGTAATTGCTTACATAGCGTGTGACGATCCAGGGTGTCAGCAAAAAACCAAGTAGGGCATACAACACCACTGCCGCGACCCCGGCCAGCAACCAGCGGTTGAGAAGTATCTGACGCCAACGACTGGGGGCTGCCTCGGGACCGTTTGTGTCTGTAGGTCGGTCATGCATGGTTTACACCTCCCGCTACGCGCCGTAAACGGTGCTCTGCTTTAACAAGTCTTGGTTCCATTGTATAAATCCTACTGGTGGATCCATTCTGGATATTTCATGAAAATTTTTTAGCAAACCTATTTTATATAATAGAGACGGTTTCCATAGGTCAATCTTAGCTTAACCAGGTGATGATTACAACAAAGCACCCTTTAGGAGGTTCATTGCATGTTCACCACCTTTGTTTTTAACATAATCAAGGATTATTGGCGTAAATTTACTTACCATGTCACCGGTCAAACCCAGTTTTTCAAAAGAGCTTGTCAAACCCGCCATTCCTCCGAGTTTGTTCGAACTGCTGCCCATCATCGATGAAATGCTTCCAAGGGTACCTGAACTCTTCTCTATTTTTGGTGCCGCACCCATCATCTGGTCAATACCGGGGACAGCTTTTGCAATACTAGAAAAGTCTTCACCGCTAAGATTTTGTTTTGCCAATTGAAAAATTGATCCCGCTCCACCTTGAGCTTGATCTTTAGTAACTCCGAGTTGACTGGAAAGGAGATCGACCAAACCCATGTCTCCGGCATAGGCCGGAGTATACACCAACCCGCAAATCAAAACTAATGTTAACAATATCTTCTTGTCAAATTGTCCTTTAATCATTTCACACCTTCCTTATTTGGTATTCGTTTTTTGAAGTTGATTTCCGGCAGGCGTATAAGTACGGGTTTGCCGTCGCGCAATTCGAATTTCGTCTTGATGCTGCTTCCTTTGGCCTCCTTTCTGAATTTATGATTATAGAAACAAAGATAACCACCCTTTATTCTGATTCAGGGTTTAAAATATCACGCAGATTACTGCGTATTAAAATATGAAGGTTGCATGACGGAGTGATTTTATAAATGTTTTACATTTACAAGGTATTTTTCAATTTTGATCTTCAATGACGGATTTAATAAATAGCAACGATCATGCCAATGCGGTCCTGTTTTATAACTTGTTCTTATTATGTAAGAAACGCTGTCAAGCATATGTATCATAATTGGTTAGATGAAACATTTATGTGTCACGAAAAACCGTATCAGATTATTTAAAACATCAAATTCCTGCAGATCCTTATTTATAAACGTAGGCGAGCACAACCATAAATGAATTGTGTTGCGAGTGCACTTATCCAAATTAAAATGGATGGTAGGTTTTTACTTAGATTCGATATTTTTAGGCTTTTTTACCACGGTCAAGAGCATCTTAAACCGTTTTACAGCGGTGACAGAATGGGGAATGTCCGCCGGCATAACCACGACCTGTCCTTTACTGACGGTCATTTCTTTTCCATCAATATTAACAAGCGCCTCCCCATCCAAGATTTGAACCATTGCATCACCGGGTGCCGTATGTGTGCTAACTCCCTCTCCCTTGTCAAATGAAAACAGAGTTAAACTAAGGGATGGATTTTGAGAAAATGTCCTGCTTACAACTCGTCCCTCTTCATATGCAACCAATTCATCGAGATTATGAGGTTCAGAGAATGTTATGTTTTTTATAAGTACGGGTTTGTCCATCTTTCCTCCTGAGCATTTTTGAAAGCCGGTTTCTTCCAGCCATTTTCTGATAATATTTTTTGACGGTATTTTACCTGAACATATGACCTTTCCATTAATAATCAAGGCAGGTGTCCCCGGGACGTTGTATTTTGCGATTTCTTCGACATTTCTTACATGTTCAAGATCAGCAGTTAAGCTCATTTCTGATAAAACTTCCATAACATCATTTTCAAGGCTGTTACATAGGACACAACCTGCGCCAAGAACTTTAATTTCAAGCCCTTCACCGTTTTCATCGTCAAAAGGCTGACCGAGGAATTTTCTAAATTCCCTGACAAACACACGCCCATATTCTTTTTGAACATTTTCGGAGATGTAATTTTTTTTTGACAGCAGGTTTAATAATTTTTCAGCGACCACATCATCAGGTTGTTTAGAATATAATTCTGTTATGTCCTTAAATGTTTCTTTAAGACCCACAAAGCCAACTTTGTGTTTACCGATTTTTATCTGGGTTACATCAGATTTCGTCATGGTTTAATAATACCCTTTATCGTAAACAAAATGGGAAAAATGTTTTATGCGTTTATTGTATTTTGTATTATAGTGGATTCAGATGCATTTTCATAGCTTTTCTATAAATGAAATACATCGATGTCTCGAAAGGCCGGTCTTGACTTGGATGTTTTCGCGATTATCTTATAACGCAATTAAGCCGGCATCATAAACGCAGGGAAATTCTATCCGAAATATCCCTTTTTTGAAGACTGCGCACCATTTTTTTACATAAATAATCACATCTTTCAGGGGAAACAATGGGTATATTAAATGTATTGATTCAAACCATCGGGGGCCTGGGTCTGTTTGTCCTCGGGATGAAAATGATGACCGAAGGTCTTCAAATGTCTGCCGGAAAACGAATTAAAAAAATTCTGGGGGCGGTGTCGTCGAACCGGGTTATCGGCTGTCTCACCGGAGCGGGCGTTACCGCCATGGTTCAATCGTCCTCGGCCACGACCGTCATGCTCATCGGATTCGTGAGTGCCGGATTGATGACATTACAGCAGGCGGTTGGGGTTATTCTTGGCGCGAATATCGGAACGACGATGACTGCCCAGTTAATCGCCTTTAAACTGACCGAAGCGGCGCTGCCGGCCATTGCCATCGGCGTCTATTTGAAATTCTTCACCCGAAAAAAAAAATATCGTTATATCGGTGAAGTCATTTTGGGTTTCGGTCTCCTTTTTTTCGGAATGACGGTGATGAAACATGGGCTGGCTCCCATTAAAAATGATCCCACCTTCATTCATTTCTTTACCAAATTTGATCCCGGAAGTGCCGGCGGCCTTATACTTTGCGTATTTATCGGCGCTGTTCTTACCATTCTGGTTCAATCCTCATCCGCCACAATCGGTTTGACCATGACCTTGGCCACACAGGGACTGTTGACGTTTCCTGGGGCGATGGCCCTGGTTCTGGGCGAAAATATCGGAACCACCATCACTGCTGAACTGGCAACCATAGGCTCCTCGAATATCAACGCCCACAGAGCCGCAAGAGCCCACACGATGTTCAATGTCATCGGGGTCACTTTTATGCTGATCATCTTTCCGTATTTCATCGATTTGATCGTGTTCGTCACAACGTTTCTGGGTTCAGGGCCCGTCACTCAAGTCGTCGAAGGCGATGTGGCCAATATCGCCCGTTACATCGCCAATGGACACACCCTGTTCAATGTCATCAATGCAACGTTCTTTCTGATCTTTCTTCCGCTGTTGATAAAGGTGGCGATTTTTCTGTCTCCCAAAGAAGAAGCGCCGGAAGATTTTTTCCGGTTGCCGGATTTCGGCACCCAGTTCGATGACACACCGATCGCCGCTCTGGCCAATGCCCGGAGTGAAATCAAAAGGATGTCTGAAACCGCTTCGAGAACGCTCAAAGATACAATTCTTCGGATCGAAGACAGGGATTATAAACTCTTAAGCAAATGGAAACGTATTGAAAACTACTTGGATGATATGCAGCTGGAAATCACTTCATATTTAACCCGGATGTATGAAAGTGACATCAGCGAGTCTGAGGCCAAAGAAATCTCAAGTTTGATGAGAATGACGAACAATATCGAAAGAATCGGCGATTCCGTGGAGAACATCGCCCAACTCGCTGAAAGCATCATTGAAAATAATTTGTCATTCACAAGCCATGCCATCGCCGATCTGAAAACCATCTCTGAACAGACCATAGCCTTCCTCGATCTTGTAACACAGGGAATTCACCATCCGGTTGAAAATTTTATGAAACAGGCCGATGAAATGGAAAACAGCATCGATTTTATGCGAGAAGAGATGCGTCAAGGCCACATTTCAAGGCTGCGCTCCGGTGATTGCAGTATTGATCCGGGCCTGGTGTTTATCGACCTATTATCGAATTTTGAGAAGATCGGAGACTACTGTTTTAATATCGCACAGGCGGCGGTGGGCATCAAATAGTACCTATTTCTACCGAAACGCCTTTGATCGTATCCCATCCGGTGTAAGACTATTTTGCAGCGCACTACCGACTAAATATAGTGAGTGTGCACAGGGAGCCGGACCAGGCGCACCGGGCGACGAGCAGTGGTTGGAACTTAAAAAAATATTGAAGCATCGCCATGACAAATGGATGATCAGGTGGGACTCATTGAGGTGATGCTCTCTGGAAAAAGTTGATTGTTTTGGGTCGGGAGCCTGATTTTCTTGTTCTCACCGAAACCGCTCAGGAAATTCCCAGAGAAGAAAAAGCCAAGGTTGCCCTGATCATTATGGCGGTTGTGATGTTGCCGGTAATTATGGACTGGCTCCCGATTTACATTGCTGTGGTCATCGGCGCTGCCATCATGGTTTTAACTAAATGTCTAACCATAGAAGAAGCCTATGGCTACATTGAATGGAAAGCAGTATTTTTAGCGGCTACCGTTTTATCGATTATCTGAAAGTCGGTGTCTCACTGACAC
>JAOUGB010000266.1 GCA_029857875.1 Desulfobacteraceae bacterium
TTGTGCCTCTTCGGAAGTTCGATAAAAACCGACGAGTACACGATACCAGTCTCCCTTTCCGGCAATACGGGCATGAGAGATACAGACAGAATCCCCTTTATCCCTTAGTATCATTGCTTCCCGCATGGAATCTTCCTTGCTTTTATAAGAACTGACTTGAATCATATAGGGATAAAATTCTTGATCTTTTGCAGGGGCATGCTGTCTGCTTTGAGGCGTTGTTGTTCCCTTATCGCTTTTTGTTTCCGGGGCCTCTTGAACCGATGGAGCAGGTTTGCCAACACTTTTTTCCACTTTGCTCCGATGCATTCGCACATCTACGGCCTTCATTTTGTTAAGTTCATCCCAGGCGTGGGCCAGTTCAGCCTCCAATTCGTTTCGCCGTTTGGTGTCAGATTCTATATCACTGGATTGTTTTTGAGTAATTTCCAGAAGTCTGTTCTTTTCTTCAACCATAGAGGAAAGTTCGGCTTGTAAATCATTAACACGTTCCACCATGGAAACATACAATGTTGCGGTTTCTTTCTCCGCAGGAGATAGTGGAAACTTGAGATAAGCCTGCAACCAACTTAGGGCGGCAGCATAATTGATTTCCGGATTGGCCGGATGGATGCTTAGCAGTGCAGCCTTCCAAACCGCGAGTTTATAATAACTTGTGGAAGGATAATGCTCGGCCACCATCGCATACTCCTGCGCGGCTTGATGATATGCCTCTGCTTTCTCAAGGGCTGCAGCGCGTTCCATGTAATCCCGGGCTTTCAATTCAGACTCCGAGCCTTGAATTTTAGACAAACAACTGGTCATGAAGAGGCACAATATAATAATGACTATGTTACGAATTTTCATGAACACATCCTTACGTTTGGATTGGTAAGTTTATTGCCGGGCTTTGGAATTCCTCGGGCTCGACCGGCAGTTCAACTATAAATGTCGAACCACGATCAATAGTACTTTCGGCATAAACCCTACCCCCGTGGCCTTCTACAAATGCCTTGACAAGGGCTAAACCGACCCCGGTTCCCCTGCTCTTTATTCTACCCGGATTTCCGGCTTGATAGAACTTTGTAAATATTTTGGGAAGTTCCTCCTGAGAAATACCGATTCCGGAATCCTGAACCTTCACCTGTGCACCCAGAGTACAGGGGCCGACGTTCACCCTGACCTTCCCGTCGTTTTTAGTATATTTAATAGCGTTGCTGAGCAGGTTGCTCACAACGATTGATATTTTTTTTGAATCCACTCTGACTTTAGGGGCAGGAAGGGAAGACATCTCTACAGTGATATTCTTAGGTTCGGCAATGAGTTTTGCATCTTTAACAAGCGGCTCAACGATTTGAAGAAGGTCTGTCCATACCATGTAATATTTCATCATGCCGGAGTCAATCTTCGCAAGATCAAGATATTGTCTGCTAAAGCTTGACAGTTTAATGATTCCCCGACGAATGGAGTCAAGCATCTGAACCTGTTCAGGATTCAGCAAGCCGGAGCATTGGTTTCTCAAGATGTCGTGCCCGGAGAGCATCACCTGTAACGGGGTTTGAAGCTCGTGGGAAATCTGTTGCATCATATGCGTTCTCAATTCATTTATGTCCTTGATCCTGGTGCTCATGTCATTAATTGCGTTAACAAGCAATGCAATTTCATCATTGGAAGAGACTTGGACCTGCTTGAAATTACCACGTGCGATCTGCTGGGTTTCTCGTATCAGGTCGTCGATGGGTCTTGTGATGGTGCGGGCAATAATGAAAGCCGCCGAAACAGCAACCAGCACAGTCCCAATGATCAATAACAATGCTATTTGGGCGGAACGGGTTGTCGTTGCCTTCATGCTTGACATTGCATTCTCGATGGATCCCCGATTGATGTTGATAAGATGATCAAGGGACCTGTTCAGGGTTTCCACGGAGTCCACTTTCAAGTTGTTTCGCTCCAAATTGTCTTTTGAACCTTGAAGATTTCTAATGTTCTGCACTCCGGCAACAAACGTTTCATGGGTTCGACGCATGTTTTTAATAAGGGAACGCCATGCCTCATCCGATTGCGCATTAAGCAACAAATCTAAATAACTGTCGAATCGACGACTGCTTGCAATGAATAGAGAAAAATAGGTCTCATCATGGGAAATAAGGTATTTCTGAGCATCTACGTTTTCCTCGTGGAGAATATCCTGGAGTTGTTTGGCAAGGTCCACCGCCTTAACATTAGCAGTAAGGGTCGTTTCTGCAGAATGAGAAACATCATTCAGCTTGAGCAGGATATAGGTGCTGGCGATGATCATAATAACGATGATGGCACCGAAACCAAGGATTATTTTTTTGTAAATCGTCAGCTTCACAAATCTTGGTCTCCAAAAAATCTGCCGGTTACAACCTGAATCAGGTTATGAATTCCGGATCTTCGCAGTACCACAATCGGAATGACATCTTTCCTGAATCTTGCATAGGCGGAAAATCCAGTGCTTGCAAAATTCAGGTCTTTAATTGCCTGTTTATTAGATATCAAAAACAAATCAGACAGTCAATCCGCAAGATTGACAAATTTTTTATAGATTCCGAAGGTTTTCAGTATAGCTTGTTACTTTGATGGGATATGGATGTTCTAAAGAATGTCATACCTCAATTGAGGTTGCAGAATCTCCGAGACGTTAAATTATCGTCTCAAATAAAAGGATAGATCCCTTTCAAACGATTTTGGTTCGATGTACTGAGCGCCGACATCGCGATCCCTGACCCACATAACCTTTGCAGATCTTCGGATTTCTGATCGTGCTGGGTTGTCCAGGTTAAATTTCAGTTCCAACGTATCATCCCTGAGAATTCGGTGCGGTCTAAAACACGTAAACTGAATACCACCCAGTGATAGGTTTTGAACCAAGATCTCTCCTTTCTCTCCACTTTGCTTGACAGTGTATTCACCGGGTAATCTAACGTCTTTTCTGTAATGTTTTCGAAATTCGAGCGTGAACTTAAAGACTTCGCCGCACTTGCAATTGGCCTTCAACCGCTTTTGAGTTTTCTTATAATTTGTTGTGTCTATTGCTTTTGCAAAACCGCATTTGGGACAAACGATCGTTGTTTGATTGGTATCGTTTACATAATATTTAGTCATGCAATTATCCTCTTTTTTCATTAACAACCCTAACCGGCAACTCCGAATTGAAATTTGCCTCAATTCGGGTTGAGTTGATTTTGGCCCGGCAATGTATATCATTACCTCATAATACCACAATGTATCAAGCTTTTATTAGTTCGGACAAGCGGAAAAATGGGAATTTAATATCCACTTTAATCAAAAAAATACGATCGAACTGGATATTTAATATCCACTGTTTAATTTTGGTTGTATTAAAAAACCGTATTTATGATGTTACAAAAAAATCTTTTTGTCAATTATTAAACATTTACAGTATGTTATATCCATTATATTTTTGAATCGTTATTGTGGCATACGATTTGCTTTTATAGAACATCAAAGCAGTGCAAACGCAAAAACAAATAGAGGAGGTATAAAAAATGAAACGTATTGCAAGCAAAATACTCGTTGTTCTGACGGTATTTACCGTTATGGGATTCGGTGTATATGCACTTGCCGATGGAGAAATGGGCTACGGCAAACATCACGGTGAGCGGGGTCACCATGGACCTGGATGGAATCAAAGCGGCTATGGATGTCCTGGTTATTTGAACATGATGGGTGATCTGAGTGATGAAGAGATCCAGAAAATGGATGAGCAACGCGAGGCATTCTTTAAATCCACCGAAGATCTGAGACAAAATATTTATCAAAAAAGACTTGCCCTTGAAAGTGAATTTGCTAAAAAGAATCCTGATGCCCAAATTGCCGCGAATCTCCAAAAAGAAATATCCGATCTCAGAGCGCAAATGGATCAAAAACGAGTTGCACATATGATTGAAATGAAAAAAATAAATCCCGGCTTAGGTGCTGGATTTATGGGACCCGGCATGATGGGAAATGGATGCGGCAGAGGATATAAAGGAAGCGGTCCCATGATGGGATACGGTTCTTCCTCCGGACATCCCTGCCGGCAATAGATCTGCATCTATTTCCGACGATTCTGATAAATCTCTTTAACCGGGATGACGTTACTTTTTGGGGCATCATCCCGGTTATCAATTTTGTGAATTATAGCGATCGTCAATTTTTCAGAGTTGAATTCGAAATACGCTTTTGCTATATGTTGCTAATAGCCTCATCATCTTCTCCACATTTTCACTATATGCCTAGTCTATTTTTGATGCCGAGAAATTCTCGTCGGTTTAAACCGGCAAACAGTTATCGGCAGATTGGCAGCCTTTGATATTTAATCAGAATCTATATCACTTTTAAATACGATCCTACCCGGATGGGGCTCTTTGAAAGGATCAAATATGGAGATATTTTTTCCAAAAAAGAATGACCATTTTCCGAAAACAACCATCTTTAAATGGATCCGTCACTTCCGGGAAACAATATTAGTTCTTACAACGGGCAAATCCCAAAATCAGGACGATACCATTTTGCCTGTTACCCGACAAATCGATTCCTGGCAAAAGGCCAATGAAAAGATGGCATGGGGTATCCGGGAAGATGAATTCGGTCGAATTAAAGCGCCGCCCCAAATAACAGACAAGGACCGGTTCGACGGATTTGTCGATGTCATCCTATCATACGGGTTTGGGGATGACGGCCACGGCAATGCCGATTCGGTTCTCTCAGGCAAAGTAGCT
>JAOUGB010000267.1 GCA_029857875.1 Desulfobacteraceae bacterium
ATTCCGAAAAATATCATTTATAAAAAAGATGAAAACAAAATATTTATACATTAATACCATCGGTTGTCAGATGAATGTTTATGACTCCGAACAAATCGTCAGGGGGCTAAAGTCTTTACAATATGAAATGACCCCATTTTTAGAGAAGGCGGATCTGATTATTGTGAATACATGTGCCATCAGGGAAAAGGCCGAGCAGAAAGTGTTTAGCTTTTTAGGACGGCTGGCCGGTCTGAAGAAAAAAAGACCTGATCTGATTATCGGGGTGGGCGGGTGTGTGGCGCAGCAGGAAGGTGCAAAGATCTTAGCGCGTGTGCCGCATCTTGACCTTGTTTTCGGTACACATGCCATCGACCGTTTGCCCAATGCCATACAGGCTATTTTGTCGAAGAAATGCCGTATTGTCGACATTGAAATGTCTGACCAGATTAAAGAGTTGGATTTTGTCACAAATGGGGTTGATAAAACAGAGGTGTCGCGTTTTGTGACCATCATGCAAGGATGCGATAATTATTGCACTTACTGCGTTGTTCCTTATGTTCGGGGCAGGGAAACCAGCAGGGACCCGGAAAATATTATCAACGAAATCCGCAGTCTTGTAGAATCAGGTGTGCGAGAGGTGACCTTGCTTGGCCAGAACGTTAACAGCTATGGGATGAAAGAAGGCCTTTGCACATTTTCCGAGCTATTACATCGCATTAACGACATTGACGGACTTTTGAGAATCCGGTTTACCACCTCACATCCGAAAGATCTTTCGGAAAATCTTATCCATGCTTTTAAGGATCTTGACAAATTGTGTCATCATATTCATTTGCCGATACAATCGGGTTCAAACAGGATTCTAAAAAGGATGAACCGGAAATATACACGGGAGATATATCTTGAAAAAGTTGATAAACTGCGTAATACTTGTCCTGACATTGCAATTACGTCTGATATAATTGTGGGTTTTCCGGGAGAGGCAAGGACGGATTTTCAAGAAACCCTGGATTTGGTTGGGATGGTGGAATTTGACGGTTTGTTTGCCTTTAAATATTCTGATCGCCCAAATGCTTCGGCCGCCCGATTTACGGACAAGATCCCGGAAGATGAGAAGAAACAAAGATTACAACAGGTTCTGGATCTGCAAGATCAATTCACAACCCGTAAAAACAAAACACTGAAAGGCTCGATACAGTCGGTCCTTGTGGAAGGTTTCAGTAAAAAACAGAACCAAATCAATAAACAAAACAGCAATCAAAATGCCCAGTGGACAGGCCGTACATCAACAAACAAAATTGTAAACTTTTACAATATTAATGACACGGATTCCTGTGCTGAAAACGTGGTGGGTCGATTGGTTGATGTCAGAATTTTACAAACATTTTCCCATTCACTGTGGGGCGAAACAAACGGCAAAGAACCAAGTTCTTTTGGTTTGAGAGGAGAAAAGAGTTATGTTGCATGAAGTAAACATAGCAAGTATGGCAATAGATCCAACTTCAAACACACCGATAATTATTTTAAAGTCGGTTAAAGGTGATCAGGCGGTGCCGATATGGATCGGCTTGCTCGAAGCGACATCCATTGCATCGGCGCTCAGAGATATCAAGTTCGACCGGCCCATGACCCATGACCTTTTCAAAAATTTTATCGACAATCTGGAGATGGTGGTATCGAAGGTTGAAGTGTGTGATTTAAAAGATAACACATTTTATGCCAGGATATATTTTGTATCAAAAGATAAAAGTTTCGACATGGATGCCCGTCCAAGCGATGCGATTGCCATCGCTCTTCGGTTTGGTGCACCGATTTATGTGGATGATAAAATTTTTGAAAAATCTCAGATGGTCGAAGGTGATTATGAAGTCTTAAATAAGAGCGAAGACGGAAAAAAATGGGCGGAATATCTTGAAAACCTTAATCCTGAGGACTTTGGGAAATATAAGGTATAAAATTGCCTCACCATAAGCAATAACACCCCGTGTCCTGAAATAATTGAGTCTTAAATTGCAAACCTGCCGTTTTCATAGATGGTTACCTTTTTACCGGATGCAAGATGGGCGGTAACCCTCTTCTTTTCAGTATTGACGAGGTCCCAGTGGAGGGCTGAATCGTTGAAACCGAGGCTTTTCTTTTTCTCTTTGGTCAATTCTTTTGGATTGCCATTATATGTATCGGCATAAGAAGAACCCAGCGCCAGATGGCAGTTTCCGTATTTACCACCATAGTTCTCATCAAAAAGTGTGTTTGCCATGAAGGTGTTTATCCTTGAGAATCTTTTGTCTGTTAAGGAAAATTCACCCACCTTGTTGGCGCCTTTATCCATTGAGAGCTGTTTAATGACAAAATTTTCTCCCTTTTGTGCGTTGACTTTGACCACAGCGCCTTTTTTAAATTCAAGCCTTACCCCTTTTACATAATTGCCGCTTCGAAATGAGGGCTGATTTGAAAAGTATATCCCTCGGGTGCCTCTCCAGTCCGGTGAAAGAAATATCTCAAAGCTCGGGATATTATGACCTGAAATGCCGATCCATTTTCTTTTTTCTCCCGGTGTTATCGTAAGATCTACATTTTCTGATTCGACATGATAGGCATTCACACTCATGCTGTTGAGCCACTTTTTAATGGATGTTGCACCATGATAAATATCTTGCCAATGCGAAACCGGTGAAATGCTGTTCAGAAAGCATGCGTTTGCGATTTGGGCTGCATAGGCCTTCATTGAAAGTTTGGCATGTCTGGCCAATTCTTTTGTGGGAAAGGCGCACAGGGTCCATCCGAAATCACCCGCCTGATCCCGGGCATCGAGTAAATCACGTAAATATTTTCGAGCTACGGCAGCTTTGCCGATCTTTTTCGGATCTATATGACTCAAGTGTGTTATGGATTCAGGCGCATATAGAAAAATGCCGCCGTTTAAACGGTTAAAAAGTTCTTTTTCACCGGGCGGCTGGAAAATAGTCTGCTTGTTATTTGCCAGTTCAAAAAAGTGCTGCTCCATATTTGCGGTGGGGTTTGTGCGCTGGACAGGATGAATTCCCATATTCATAAGTTTTGCATAAACAATTTCGGCAAGTCGGACAGCAGGCATATCATAACGGATGAGCACAATGTCATTTTTTTTAAATTTGTTGGTTCTGGCAGTTTTAAGCGCCCACAACAATACATCTGCATACCTATCCAGCTGTTTTTCAGTGAACATTATCGTACTCCCGATTTATTTTTTACATTGAAAACCTGTTACTCTGAGCCGGATCAGAGATTTGTGGCTTTGTTTGAAGAATCGCTGGAAGAGTTTGAAGTTAACTAAAGTTTAAAGTGAGCTAAAGTTAAGGAATTCTGCCAATTATATAAAATCATCGGTTTCCGGCTCGTAGAGTCTACAGCTCGGAGAGAGCGAAGCGACTCAATAACTTTAGGCACTTTAATTCACTTTAGACACTTTTAACTTGTACAGCTTTAACTAAAACAGCCTCTTTCAGGGCAAAGCAAAGCCTGGTTCTCTGGGCCAGGATTTTAACTATGGATGATCGTCTTTTAAAAAAAGGCGGTGATACTCCGGATCCTTAAGATGTTTCTTAAGGATCCGTGTCAGCAGAGAAAAAATTTCATCCAGCTCTTCATTGGATAGTCTCGTTATCAATTCTTTCAAGAGTGTGTCATCGGAGAATTTCTGAAGATAATAGATAATCGTATTTTCATCGGTTTCTCGATTGAAACCAAGCCCCACGAGACCTTTATATGTTTCAACATGATTGTGTGTGTGAGTTGTCATTTTTTTCTCCGTCCGAAGCAAATCTATTTATAAATCTAAGTTCATGTATTCTTAAATACGGCAAGGTATTTATATCTTGGTTTATTCATTCTATGCATGCAAAAGTTTAAAGTGTCTAAAGTGAATTAAAGTGCCTAAAGTTAAGGTGTTCTATCAATTTTAATTATAATTGATCGCGCTGAAAGCGCATTCCTCAACTTTAGCTCACTTTAGGCACTTTAAACTTCAAATTTTAGGACTTCAGCTTATCTGGAATAGTTGTCTTTATAAAAATACGTCATCGTATTTATGAATAAGAGCACTAAGCCTTATGATAGTATTGTTGAATTGCATCACACAGTCCAACAATGGTGTAAGACTCGGCAACGATATGAACATCGAATCCAAGGTTGCGAGCGGTATCGGCAGTTATGGGACCGATGCTGGCAATAGTGACACCTTGAATCAGGTTGTCCAAACCCTCAGATGGAAGAAGGGCACGAAAGTTTTTTACGGTGGACGAACTGGTAAATGTAATCATATCTATGGTGCGTTCTTTAAGTCGTTTTAAAACGATGTCAGCGTCGTCTTTTACCGCATGGTTACAGTATGCTGCAACATCATCAACAACAGCTCCCATTTTTGTAAGCTCTAAGGGCAATACCTGCCTTGCCTCTTTTGCACGTGGCAGCAGTATTCTTTTCCCACTGATATCTTCTCTTGCAAATGCCTCAACAACGGATTCGGCCTTATAACTTTCGGGAACAATATCGCTTTGGAATCCAAAATCGAAAAGTCTTTTGGCCGTAGCCGGCCCGATAACCGCTGTTCGGACATGATTCAGAGCTCGAACATCTTTGTTTTTTTCAAAAAGGCGATTAAAGAAGAAATTAACGCCGTTGACGCTGGTAAACATCAGCCAGTCATAAGAAGAAAGATTTTCAATGGCCATGTCCAGGGGCTTTAAGTCATCCGGTGGGGCGACAG
>JAOUGB010000268.1 GCA_029857875.1 Desulfobacteraceae bacterium
ACTATTTTAAAAAAGGAGGATCATTATGACAAAAGTTACCGACTTCAATAAATTCGATTTTTTTAATGCGTTTTCAGAAAAACAGTTAGCAGAACTTGTAAAAGTCACGGAGACAAAAACCTTCAAAAAGGGTTCTGAAATTTACAAGGAAGGAGACCGGGCCAACCACATTTATCTGGTTTCCAAGGGGTGGGTGAGCCTGCGAAAGGTCAGTCCGGAAAGAGATATCGGCATTGCTTTTGAAAACAGGGAAAAAGGGGAACTCTTTGGTACGGCGTGTTTTATGAAACCTCAGGAATATACATTGAATGCCGTATGTATGGAAGACTCTGAGGTTATGGCGATGGATGCCGATAAATTGTTCGATCTCTTCCAAAAAGATTATCAAATAGGATACCTTTTTCTAAAAGAGATCGCAAAGGTCTATTTCGAGCGCTATAAAAACGTCAAAAGGCAACTTTATGAAATGGTCAAAGCCCCTACGATTATAACGGCTTTGCCGGGATAACCACCTTTAATGGTAACGAGAATAAAGGAGAATCGTTATGAAAGAGAGCACTTATAAAATCATAGAATTGGTGGGGAGCAGCAGTTCTTCCTGGGAAGATGCCGCTAAAAATGCCGTAGAGACAGCAGCCAAAACTCTTAGAGGTCTTAGAATCGGGGAAATTAACAAGTTAGACCTGAAGATCGATAACGGAAAAGTGGTTGCTTATCGTGCCAGGGTAAATCTTTCCTTCAGATATGAAGGCGAAGAATAGAACATCTGTGGGGGGGAGAGCAACGCACAAGCAATGTGGTTTCTCCCCCCTTTTTTATTCCCTTGATAGACCGACCGAAAAAAATCAGGCATTATAGCCTCATGCTTTAACGCATTGTTTTCTCGCGACAAAGTTCGGATCCTTGCTAAGGATGACAAAAGTCGTTGTTTTTCCTTTAACTCCGATAGGGACAAAGAACTTCAGCGCTTCTTCAAAACAAGAAATAAAATTTATCTTAGAATTATGTGGAGATTGCAATGAAAGGCAAAAATGAAAAAACCAAATATGTACCGGTATTTTTGAGAAAAACAAGACCGGATCCTGCTGTCGCTGTTCATAACTACTTCCGCGAATGGGAGAAAAGGCATCTCAAACTAAAACGAATAAGATCTAAAGCTAAATTTGAACCAGCCATTTGTTTTTCACGTCAAATTGGTGTGGGGGTTCTGGAGACCGCAGATATTCTGGCAAAAAAAATCGGCTACCGTGTGATTGATCGCGAAATACTCGAGCATATCGCCAAAGATAAAAAACTGAGTGAAAAAACGGTTGAATTTCTGAATGAACAGTATCCGGATATCATAACGGAGTATTTATCGTGGATTGTCGGTGAAAAGGCATTCGCAAAGGGTGAAAGCATCAATGCCTTATTCAGAACGATTTTATCTTTTGCCACCTTAGAACCTTCCATTTTTGTTGGAAGAGGTGCTTATCTCCTCCTGCCGAGAGAACAGATATTGGCTGTAAGGTTTATCGCGTCAGATGAGCACCGAATAAAACGGCTGGCCAAGCTATTAAATATGACGGAAAAAGAAGTTGCTAACAATTTGGATCAGGCCGATAAGGAACAACGATTATTTTTTAAACATGTTTATGGCAAAAAGAGTATCACTCCTGATGAATTCGATATGGTGATCAATTTCGACTATATCCATAAGCCGAGATGGGCTGCAGAGATTGTTGCTCAGGCGTTTAGAGAAAAATTCGGCAAGATTTCTGTTGACTAAAATATCAATAAGGACATCGGCACGATCCCTATGACCGTCGTTGAATATCTCGGCAACAAAAATTATCGTTACGGCTGCCAGGTCCCCTGTCCATTGTGTGGGGGAAATTCCCACATAGGAGATTTCCCCAGAGAAAATGATGCTTTTCCCTATGGACAAAACTGATCAAGTCGATAAAAAACAATTTGTTGGTCAATGAAAATTTCATAAGGTGTAATAGTTTAGCTTCCAGCAAAAATTTAACCCTATCTGAAGCTTTTTTAACATCGATTTGTTTCAAAGACCTAAACAGTTATCATAAGATAAGGAGGTATTCATGCACCATGTTCATATAAATCCCATAAAAAATAGGATGTATATAATTTTAAAAGACGGAAATACGAGTGATATTAAAGCATACGTAGATAAAATCGAAAATGCCTGTGGAGATCTGCCTTATAATTTCTCGTGTGTTGTAGTTTTAGATAAAAAGGGAATCGTTCGTCAAAGTGACATTGATCTTTTGTTTAATACTATGGATTTAATTTATGCTTATGGTGCCGATAGAATAATTCTTGTCAGAAAAAACAATGGCAACTCCCATTTCTTCCAACCCGATCTATTGAATATTAAAACCTGCTTTACTGTTGAAAATGCAATGGATATTCAGCACGCAGAGAACATACTCGATCAAAGACAAAATGCTGTTATCTAATATTCTCAGACCTTTGTGGATAACAAATAGAGGGAAGAAAAATAAACCAAGCTTTTTGTGTTAGGATACAATTGACTCCGCTTATCTTCCGGTTCTTATAGAAAACTTTTTCCTAAAGTTTTCCTCGACAATTTCAGCCGCCCATTGTGGATCCTTAATATAGTCACAATTGATAACCAGATCAAACTCTTGGGTTGAAGCTTTTTCAAGGTGATACACTTTTTTATAAAAATAACTCTGCTTTAAATTGAAGTCTTCCAGTTTTCTTTCGATTTCCTGCTCCTCAACGTTGAATATCGCGGCCAAACGCTTGATCCGATACGCTTTCGAACAAACAAATCTCACAGCCATCACACGCTCACGGGGCAATACAAGGTGTGTTCCCCATCCGATAAAAATCGTAGGACCTAAACCGGCGATTGCGCGTATCGTTGCAAACAGATGTCTGTTATAGTCGTTGTCCGGAAAAGACGTTTCATTGAAAAGATGTGATAAATATTCACTCATTTTTCCTGGATAACGTTTATCAAAAAAAGCTGTTGTTATATCAATCAGTTTTATTTCATTGGTGATATGCTCCAATATTTGTCGATCAACGACTCGATAACCGATTCTCTTTGCCAGAATATCTGCGATTTCAACTGCCCCGACGCCGATAATACGGGAAAAACAAATGGTGGGAAATAATTTTTCAGGCTGAATGTCTTCTTTTTCCATTTTTTGCTGTTCTTCGTCCCACTCTCGGATATAACGATCTGCCAAGTCAGCAGCACTCGGCTTTTTTTTCGCATAAAATCCTGGAACGTATTCAATATTCTTGTTGGAGTCTACCATTTCAAATCTCCTTTTTATAATGTGACACTTTTGAATCTTTGACGGCTTCGTAAAAAGTCCAATTTCTGCGTTGCGCTTCATTTCGTGTTCACTGCGGCGTACATAAGTACGCCTCATTCTACGAAATTCGCGACGCCTTGAACTTGAACATTTTACTTTGCCGTCTCAATTTTGACTTTTTACGAGTTCATCAATCTTTGGCTTTTTAAATTAAATAAGTGTTTAAACGCTACAGGGTTTCGATAGCTTCATAGGAACTGATGATTCGATCTCGAAGTAACAAAACGAGCTTTTCCAATATCTTGATTCGGATCTTTGAATCCTTAACCATTGTGTCTCTAAGCTCCGAACAGCGCATTGAAACAATCTTGGTCGGCTTGTCGCATATTGCAGAGCACATATGGACGTGTTGCTTTCCGATAAGTGTGTACCAGTTTCCTATAACCCGTCTGTTTGCTTGTTCTTTTAGGGAAAAAACATTAACCTTTGCCTTGCGAGTGCCATCGAGATTGATCTTTCTTTCAAGGGTGACACGTCCTCTGGCTAAAATATATAATTTTGTCCCGATGCTGCCTTGTTCATAAATTTGATCTCCAGCTTCAAATTCTTCAATTTGGCATAAATTGACAATAGATCGCAATTCATTGTCAGAAAGTTCGCAAAAGAGCTCACACATTCTCAGAATTTCAGTAATTTCTTCAATACCCATTAAGACTCCCGGATTTACTATTTTTCAAACCATCCTCAAGTATAAACCATCTAAAATGATACCATGATAGAAAAGCAAGAATCATACCATTTTCAAATGGGCCATAAGACTTTTTAACTATTTGAATTTATATTGTATTCTTGCCATTAACAGAATCTTATCGAAAAGTGGAGAAAGGAATCGTGTTGCAAATTTTTACAAGATTTAAAGGGGGTTAGCCCATATTGTTATAACATCGAATAAAAATCCCATCGTTTTCATTAAAGTTTTACACTTTGTAAAAAAATCCGACATCGAAAACTTTTAATTATAAAAAACACACGGTTCTGTTTGAAGATAATTTTGCATATTATTAGCGGGTTAAAAAAAATGACTCTAAAATTTAATCGTGGCATAAAAATTGTACTTTTGATTTGTTTCAACAATCTGAAGTCAAAATAAATCTTCATCGGCCGGCGCTTTATCCGAAACGGGCGGGTTTGTCCGAATACGAAATTTGAATTTTAAGATGGCGTTTAAAAAATAATCTGAGAACCGATTAAGGAAATAGAATATGTCGAAGCAATATCCAGAATGCCCTTTGTTTAATCACGAAAACTGTAAAGAGCTTCATAACCGGAAGGTCTGTGCTATTGTGCGAAAAGATAAAGTCTGCCTTAGAAATATTCCAAAGGTAGGAAAGAAAGCACGAAAAAGAAAAGAGACCAAGGAAACCGCCT
>JAOUGB010000270.1 GCA_029857875.1 Desulfobacteraceae bacterium
AACACCCGGAAACATCTTTGGCTGGTCGCAATATCTGCCGATAACACCACCGCCATAACCGAACACGCCGACGATGCCGCCATGCTTCCAGTGGGTTCTCCCGTGTTTGAATGACAGTTCGAGCACACCCAGAAGGTCTTCACACACGTCCACAGGAATCTGATAATCCAAACCTTTTTCATTCTTCTTTCTTGATTCGGCCTCCTGTTTTAGATCAGACACGAAACTCGGCCATGGCCCGCTTTCAAGCTGGTCCAGCAAAGGGGTTTCATGTTTTGCCATTGTATTACCTCCATTCTGATTGAAAATTAACCTATCTGACTCAAAAAAATTCACCGTCCCCTTTTAGGGCAACAACAATCACCTCCTCTCAATTTTTTCATTTTTCTTAGATGTTATCATTCAATACTACTTGGTATAAAGGTCAAAACATACAAAGGAATCATATAGAATTAATAATTTTGCTTGTCAATAAAAAAGCAGGGTTTCAAAACGTTAAACACCATTTTATTCTGAAACTATGGCGTTACACTTTTTCTAATTGTCTGATGCTATTGTATAGATCCTTGACATGCTTTTCAAGATGCTGCCGGATGACCGGAACCTCCGGAGCCTGCAAAGGATATGTATGAACAATGTCGTGATTCAGATCAAAAAAATCCGCCCGAAAGCAGGATAAAAGATGCTGCCGGAAACAGTGGTCTAAAGGTTCTGAAAACAAGCTGATCTTTGGTTTTAATGCCAGTGCTTCAAAAAAGCCCTTCAGGATTCCTTTGAGTGCAACATCATCAGACCACACGATGTCTCCAACCCCATCCAGCCGGTCAATACGCATTTTGATTGCCATATTTAAAAAAAACACCAGCAATGCTTCTAAAATCAATTCAGAATCTGGTTCTATAGATTCAGACACGATAGTGTTCTCATACATGGATCTGTATTGTCTCACGGTGACGAGCTTTAACTCGATATCATCTTTTTGACACTTTAAAACAAAATCACCGGCAGCATGATGCCACGAAAATATCTGTTCAAACGTTTCGACGTTATAATAACAGGTTAAAATCTTCGCAGCCTGCCGGTAAAGGTCTATGGTTTGATGGGGTGTAAGGAAAAAGTTACCATGTTCTTGATCCCATACAATAATCTTGTATTTTTTATCATCAGTATCAAGGGATATGTGGAATTCGTTAAACCCCTCGAACCATTCACCTAAAAACATCCGGGTTTCAACTTGATCCATCTTTGTAAAAACGTTGCCTAAAGCGTATACTTTGGGGATAAAGGAATCAGGGTGCTCCGTGTCGAGCATTTTTAATAATCGATATTCTCTTTGAGCACATTGTTTTCCGATGTCTGTAACAGCAACGTTCAGGACAAAGGGAATTTTGACGGCCTGCAAAACAGCTTCAACCTTGGCTGGATGATAAAACTCGCCGTGTTTGTCGAGAAAGATTCTGATCTCTTCTATTTCTTGAGATGATATATTTCGATGAAGATATTGGGAGACGGACTGTGTAATGCTTTTACATCGCTCTCTTTCCAGAAAATCTCTCGCAGCAGTAAAATAGTCGCCGTGATTTATTAAAATATCACTGTCCGCCTCAAATGTTAGGGCGGATTGATGTCTGCTGAGGGGAATGGGAGTCGACCATATAACATCACCTTCCTGGACAGGATTGTTTCTGCTGGATAAAAAAAACTTGAATTTCGGCATGCAGGCTTCTTCTGCTGATATTTCTTATCTGTATTTTTTGATTTCATCTAAAATTTCAGGAGCAACCCCATAACCGAGCTCCACTGCCTTATCCACATGTTTAACAGCAAGCGCATATTCCCCTTTTTCGAGGTAAGCGATGGCCAGGTTGTTGTATGTCACGGCAAAGTCAGGTTGAAGTTCAATGACCTTCAGGCTGGTCTCGATGCTCTCATCGATCATCCCTTTCATGAGATACGCGTTGGCCAATGTTGTATAAGCCTGCAAAAATTTGGGATTCCATCGAATTGCTTTTTCTAAGGCAGGAATTGCTTCCTCAATATTTCCCAATTGAAGTTGCGCAAATCCAATATTTCCGTAACCTTCGGCAAACCCAGCCCTTGCCTGTACCGCCGACTTATTGTATTTAAGGCAACCTTCTATATCCCCGCGCTGCAAACAGATTCCTCCCAGCTGTACATACGCCTCTGCAAGATTCGGGCTACACTCGATAGCCGCAAAAAGTTCCTTTTCAGCTTCCTCGTATTTTTTAAGCCCCAACAAGCCAATTGCAAGGTTATAATGGGATGTTCCGCATTCAGGGTTTGCGGCTATTGCCGCCCTTTGGTGAGCAATATATTCTTGTACGTTTTTTGCTATTGCCATTGTATAATCCTCTTTTTCTTTTTTTATTTCCTATTTAGCGTCTATCCAGAAATGAGATATTTTGTTCAAGATCCAGCCTCCGGCCCGTAGGGCCTAAGCCCCGGGAGGGACATGCGAGAAAATTAACCACCCCGGTACGATCTGCCGGACCTACGGGGCAGGCAGGAATATAATTGATATTCCGCGGATTAACCCGCCAAAGTTCGGTGGCGGGTTAGTTTTCAAGCATAACGAAGATATTGGGCAAAATAGCCATTTATGGATAGGCACTATTTAAGCTGCCTTGGGGTTATTATGTCATCAACCGATTGTCAAGGAAAAACAAAACATAGATATTATTTGAAGACCGATCTTTTTTCTTGACACAACGTATACCTTTTTTTAGGTTTGAAGTTCAATCATTTTAATACGCTACCCTGATTGTTTTCCAAAAACAACAACCACATGTGTGAAAAGGGGGATGTTATGATCGCAGGATGTTTCACGGCAATTGTTACACCATTTAAAAACGATGCTGTCGATTATGAAGGTCTGAGCAAATTATCAGACTTCCAGATCAAAAATGGAATTACCGGAATATTGGCCGTGGGGACCACCGGAGAGAGTCCTGTTTTGAGCTGGGATGAACATAACCGTGTTATTGAAATTGTTGCAGAAAAGACAAAAGGCAAGTGTATTTGCATTGCCGGTGCCGGAAGCAATAACACAAAGGAATCTCTGGAAGGAACAAAACATGCGGTCTCAGTGGGTGCAGATGCGGTTCTGCTGGTGGATCCATACTACAATGGACCCAGCTCTCTCGAAATACGCAAAGAATATGTCGCTCCGGTGGCCAAAGCTGCTCCGAATATAGAAATTATTCCTTATGTCATTCCGGGCAGAACCGGTGCGCAATTGTTGCCTGAAGATATAGCACTTTTAAATGAAACCTTTGATAATGTTAACACGGTCAAAGAAGCCACCGGTAATCTTGAAAACATGAAAAATACAAGAAGATGCTGCGGACCGGATTTTACCATATTGTCAGGTGATGACGGGATGACGTTGGAAATGATGTTGAACCCTGAGATAAAGGCTTCCGGAGTCATTTCTGTGGCGTCGAATGTTGTACCCAAAGCAGTGACACAGATGGTTCACCTGCTTCAGGAGGGTAACCAGGCCGAGGCCAAAAAACTGCTCAGCGCCCTTGGACCTCTTTTTGATCTGGTAACGGTTAAAACAATGGAAACGACACCTTTTGGTGAAGTGGTATGCCGCGCCAGAAACCCGCTGGCCTACAAAACACTCATGTCGATTCTGGGAATGCCCGCCGGCAGGTGCAGGCAGCCTCTTGGGAAAATGACACGAAACGGCCTGGAAACGGTGCTTAAAGCTGCACGAAAAGTTCAGGCGGATAATCCTGAAATATTGGAACCTGTGGCTGAATTTTTCAATGTCGACATTGAGGGACGCTTAAACGATCCATCCATATTGGAAGGGCTTTATTACGAAGAATATTGATGACCTTGCAAAAGTTAGTAAAGAATCCTGGCCCAAAGGACCAGGCTTTGTTTTGCCCCTGAAAGGGGCTGTTTTACTCAAAACCTTACAAGTTAAAAGTGCCTAAAGTGATCTAAAGTGCCTAAAGTTATGGTGTCGCTTCGCTCCGCTGATTTTACATAATTGATAGAATTCCTTAACTTTAGCTCACTTTAAACTTTAGTTCACTTCAAACTCTTGCAGCGATTCTTCAGGCAGAGCCGAAGAACTCTGACCTGGCCCAAAGGACCAGGTTTTTCAGGACTAAATAAAATCACTTTTTATTGGAGTGTTGGAGTGTTGGAAATTTTGTTTTATCCATTACTCCATCACTCCAAAGTTTCCTTTTGCTCAACATGAGGTATCCGGCATCAAAATTCTTTTCTAAGAGTTCGCATCTTCTTTCAATTTAAAACTCCCTTCTTTAAACAGAACATCTTTTAACCATTTTAATCCAAATTTCAAGAGTGCTATGTCATCTGCTTTGATCTTTTCAACGGTATCCGAATCAATATCATAACGATCCAAAAACGAACTATCAAAAACAAAGGCTTTAAATTTATCGATATTGTAGCTGACCAAAAAAAACATTTTTTTACTTTCTTCAATGAGCTTGAGATTGGGAGGAAAAGATCGCTTACGCACCACCAAATCGGTCCATTCGGCGTTGATGTCATCATGGATGTCGACCCCCTGATCTTTTCGCCATTCACGGATGGTCCATTCTTTTTCTTCTTCAAACCCCAGACAGTGCGGTTCATGAACAAAAAAATAAAATCCTTCATCACGCACCTGCTTTTTATGGCTGAGTGAAGCAACTCCCAAAGGATAATAT
>JAOUGB010000269.1 GCA_029857875.1 Desulfobacteraceae bacterium
AGGCAATTGGTAATGCCAACCATCAACTTAAACAGTTGGTGGGTGATAAAGAGGTTCAATGGGAGCCCTTGGTCAGCATCGGTCATGCCGGTGATGAAATTTCCCGTCTGGCCAAAGAAAAGGGTGCTGACCTGGCCATTTCTGCCACCCACGGTCGCTCCGGGCTCAAGCGACTGATTCTCGGTTCTGTCACCGAACGCCTCATGCGCACGCTTCATTGCCCGTTGCTGATCGTTCGTGGCCCGGAACATGATCAAAACATTCTGTCGGAACAGGGATTAAGATTTAAAAAAATTCTGGTGGGTTGCGATTTTTCAAAAGATTCCGCCCTGGCACTTCAACACGGACTCAGTCTTGCCCAGGAGTTTCAATCAGAACTGCATCTGGTTCATGTTATGGAGCCGCCCGTATATATGGACATGTTTAAAATATCTGCTGGGTACGGGGAAGAGCTTCAACTGGATATTCAGCCCCAGATAAAAGACAAACTTAAAAATATGGTCCCCACAGAAGCCTTTAACTGGTGTAAACCACAAACCGTTCTTTTGAACGGTCCGTCTCATGAAGAACTGATCCGATATGCCAAGACAAATAAAATGGATTTGATTGTTCTGGGTGTTCGAGGGCAAGGGCTCGTGGAGAGATTATTTATTGGATCGACGACAGATCGCGTCGTTCGCCAAACCCCCTGCCCGGTACTTTCGGTATGCCTGCCCGAATAAATTCGTTTAACAATTTGATGCTCATCTCACTGTGGAGGAATCATGAAAAAATGGCCTCTGATTCACACCCCGCTGCCAGGTCCAAAAGCCCGCAAGCTCATTGATCAAGATCGAACTTACGTTTCTCCCTCATATACCCGCTATTATCCACTGGTGGTTGAAAAAGCCAAAGGGCTTTGGGTACATGATGTGGACGGCAACATATTTCTGGATTTTACAGCAGGCATTGCCGTTTGTGCCACAGGACACTGCCATCCCAGAGTGATTAAAGCCATCAAAAAACAGGCCGATCTTCTTTTGCATATGTCGGGAACGGATTTTTATTACAGGCCCCAAATTGTACTGGCCAAAAAACTTGCCCATATGGCGCCCGGAAAAGGGGCCAAAAAAGTTTATTTTGGCAATTCAGGCGCAGAAGCGGTGGAGGCGGCCTTTAAACTGGCGCGATGGCACACAAAACGTGAATTAAACCTGGCGTTTTACGGGGCGTTTCATGGGCGGACCATGGGGGCGCTTTCACTGACGGCAAGCAAGACCATTCAGAAAAAACATTACAATCCACTGGTACCCGGAATCACGCATATCCCATATGCGTATTGCTACAGGTGCCCGTATAATCTCTGTTATCCCGAGTGCGAACTGGGATGTGTCAAGTGGGTCGAAGATACCCTTTTTAGAACCACCATCCCTCCGGAAGAGGTAGCGACCATTTTTGTGGAACCCATACAGGGTGAAGGGGGATATATTGTGCCACCGCCTGAATTTCATCGAGAAATGAATAAAATTGCCAAAAAATACGGTATTCTTTATGCGGCCGATGAGGTTCAGTCCGGAATGGGCCGAACCGGAAAAATGTTTGCCATGGAGCATTTCGGCGTGGATCCGGATATCATTGCTCTTGCCAAAGGCATCGCTTCCGGCATGCCTTTGGGGGCCCTCGCGGCACGGGCGGAAATTATGGACTGGGAGGCCGGTTCCCATGCCTCAACATTCGGGGGAAATCCTGTTTCATGCATGGCAGCCCTTGCCACCATTGAACTCTTAGAAGAAGGACTCATGGAAAATGCAGAGGTTCAGGGAAAGCGTTTAATAGACGGACTTGTAAAACTTCAACAATCCCATGAATGCATGGGGGATGTCCGCGGCAAAGGTTTGATGGTGGCCGTGGAGTTTGTCAAGGATCGTGAGACCAAAGAACCGGCCAGAACGTGGCGAAACGACATTATCAAGCGTGCGTTTCAGAAAGGATTGCTGCTTTTGGGGTGTGGTGAAAACAGTATTCGCTTTTGCCCTCCTTTGACAGTGAATACGGAAGAGATAGATAAGTGCCTGTCTATATTTGATGATGTTGTTAGAGAGATAGCGTCATAGAGGGAGTATTTATGCCACGTCCGAATGATTTTCCGCTTGCTGATAGAATGTCAGATCCCATTCCCATGATTCAGAGTTGTGACGAAGAATATAAATGGAGTTGTCGTCTCCGTGAACTTTAAAATATCGATGGGTCGGCGCCAGCCAGCGATCTTGAATTTCTTTAACCTCAATTTTCCGATTGCCTATCCAGATTCTACGGGGGGTTTCTTCTCCCCGGTATCCGGCATAGCACTCCACTTTAATTTCCATAGATTGTCTCCAATGGTCAGCAACGATTAAACCCGAAAGAAAAGTATTTCAGTATGCCTTTCTTTTTAAAAAGTAAAGTTGTTTTTACGGTTGAACTCAAGTTTCTCATCCTTACTTTTAGCAACGCCAACCAAAAAAAAATTCTTTCGGTCTGCGACTTCAAAGACTTTTTAGGCAGTATCCCAGATATTTTTGCTTGCATTTTAGAGGGATACAAGGTTTACTCATCGTTTTTTTGGCTTAAAAAATCTAATTAAAGATACGGTTATGCCTCAAAATGCCACCCCAATAACCCAGGACATTCGAGGCTCAGGATTGGCCTGGAAAGTATGCGTGGCCACACTATGCCGCCTGGCGCTCAATACGGCACGGCGGTTTGCCTATCCGTTTGCGCCTGCGCTGAGCCGTGGAATGGGCGTGCCCTTGACCGCGGTTACGTCTATTATAGCCGTCAACCAGTCCACGGCGATACTGGGCATGTTCTTCGGACCTTTGGCAGATCGATTGGGATACCGTTTGATGATGCTTTCCGGGCTGGGGATGCTGGTTCTGGGCATGTTCGCCGGAGGTTTTTTACCCTTTTACGGCGTTGTTTTGGCAGCACTCTTTTTGGCCGGCCTGGGAAAAAGTGTTTTTGACCCGGCCATACAGGCGTATATCAGCCAGCGGGTCCCTTTTCACCGACGGGGATTGTTCATCGGCTTGATCGAGTTCAGCTGGGCAGGAAGTACATTGGTGGGTATTCCTCTGGCAGGATTGCTTATCGAATACATGGGGTGGCGGGCGCCTTTTTTTGCCATGGGCGGCGTCGGGCTGATCGGCATGGTGGCGCTGAAAATT
Organism: Desulfobacteraceae bacterium; assembly: GCA_029857875.1. Lineage (GTDB taxonomy): Bacteria > Desulfobacterota > Desulfobacteria > Desulfobacterales > UBA11574 > UBA11574. The sequence goes on from JAOUGB010000269.1 coordinate 3,186, forward strand.
TTGCTGCCAAAAGATGGAAAAAAGACCATACGGCATCAAAGCGCCTCCGGTCTTTGGAGTGCCTGGACCAGGTTGTGTAAGGAGCGGGCTGCACTGGGGGCTTTGGGATTTGGGTTTTTTGCCAGTACCGCCAACGATAATCTTTTTGTGGTCTACGGGGCATGGCTGGAAAAATCGTTCAGCTTGAGCATTGTTGCCCTGGGGCTCGGCACCAGTATCATCGGAATAGCGGAACTTTCCGGGGAAGGCCTGACCGCAGCCATTTCCGACCGCCTGGGATTGAAACGGTCGGTGGCTTCAGGAATGTCTCTGTGCATCATAAGCTATATCGCCCTGCCCTTGCTAGGCCAGACGTTATCCCTGTCCCTGGGCGGGTTGTTTTTTATTTTTTTGACGTATGAATTTACAATTGTTTCGACGCTGTCCCTTTGCACGGAATTGCTCCCGGGTTTACGGGCGACCATGATGTCGGGTTTTCTGGCAGCCGCCGGTGTTGGGAGGGTTATCGGTGCGTTGATTGGAGGACCGGTCTGGCTGGCCGGCGGAATCCTTATGACCGGGGCTGTTTCAGCTGTTATGAGCGGCCTTGGACTTGCATGTCTGATATGGGGATTGAGAGGCTGGCAGAGGATGGAAAGAGATGAAGGTGAATACAACCCTTAGGGTAAAATGTTCCTTTGTCTCTTAAAATGTGTTATTCGTATCAATGCCATGATGAAAAATCTGAATGATCAAAACCTGACTGACGCTATCAAAAAAGTGAGAGGCGATATTCCCCGCGTCATGGACGTGCTGGGACTTGACCGTCACAAAAAGGCGGATACATGGGCCCAGATCATCGACAAAAAGTTGCTGACAAAGCTGTCTCCGGATTTCCCCTTGATGGCCACCATCTGCGGCGGCGGGTCATCCGGGAAATCAACGCTGTTTAACTCCATCGTGAAAGAGAGACTCTCACCTGTCGGCGGCAGTGCAGGACTGAACCGCCGTGTGCTCTTCTCGGCCCATGGGGAGCTTTTTGAAAAGCCTGATTTTCTCTCCGCCCTGTTTGAGCCCTTCGGCACCTTACCCCGTCCCCTCAAGGACAAAAATGAGCTGACCACCCCGGGACATCCGGTGTATGTGTTGAGCAACGCCATTCCTAAAAGTCTAATTTTAATGGACACTCCGGATTTCGATACCGGCGCAAAAGGGGTCTACATCAATCGGAAGGTTTCCCTGCAGGCCCTGGAATCATCCGACATCCTGATCTATATTTTCACCAATTCCAACTATAACAACCGCGAAAATACGGATTTTATCTCAGAAATGCTCACCAGCATCGGCATGCGAAAATGCTTTTTGATCTATCGCGTTTATCCAAGCTTTGAGACACAAGAGGTGCAGGAACACGCCATGACCGTTGCCAGAAATCTTTACGGAGAAGCAGCGGATCAATATGTTCTGGGCGTTTATCGTACCGATGAGGACAATTTAGTGGCCTCGGGCGAAAAATTCATGACCTTGCGCCCTGTTGAAAAAGAAGATCCG
>JAOUGB010000271.1 GCA_029857875.1 Desulfobacteraceae bacterium
TTATAGGTCCCCTTGAAAGCCATTGCCGGACTAACCATCAATCCCAGACAGAACAGACAAATTGTTGTGAAAATTGAAATTCTCTTGAGTATCATCTACGCCTCCTTTTCTCAAATGTTTAGCACTACCATTGTTTTGAAAACTGTACTTCGAGACCTTTGCAAAACACCCCTTTTTGTCCGATTTCTGTGTCCCCGATAATAAAGTCCGGGATCTTTGACTTTAACTCGAACAAAAATATCTATTTTTCAATGGTCTCACTTCGTTTACAATCAAACTGACGCTATCGATAATGTTATCCGGTTGGGTTTTGGGATACTGAGATAACAATATTTGATTTCAAATGGATCTCATCTGAAACCTAAGCCAAAAAAGGAGATCTTCCTGCACCAGCCAATTTAAAACGCAAGTTGAGCGATTGTCGAGGTTGCCGCATATACAAGGAAGATGGTGTTTCGCTATAGTCTGCTATGCGGAACGGCATCTGACGCAGTAGATGCGGTAAGATCGGCAATCCCGAAGGGTTTTAAATTTTAAAATATAAATCGATTTCAATCATTAAAAATAAGAGGAATTTGATCCCCTTTAAAATTTAAAACGCTCATAGGTATTAAAGGGTATACACCTCCTTGCCGTTGATAACCTTTACATTGTGTTCTTCAAGGACCCTTATGGCTTCATCGATATTGTCGAATCGAAATATCATGACGGCATTTTCACCGCTGTGCTGAACAAAGGCATACATGTATTCCACGTTTATTTCGGCTTTATTCAACATATCCAGTAATCGATGAAGACCTCCGGGCCTGTCTTCCACTTCTACTGCTACAACATCGGTTCTTCCCACGGTAAATCCACGGTTTTTAAGCGCCTTAACCGCTTTTATATTATCGTCTACAATGAGACGAAGTACACCGAAATCGGATGTGTCCGCCAGAGCAAGCGCCCTGATGTTCACGTTTGCTTCGGAAAGAATCCCTGTCACTTCAGCCAAACGTCCAGCCTTATTTTCCAAAAAGACTGAAATCTGTTCCGCCTTCATATCTGCCCTCCTTATGATTGGTCATTTGCCACTTATCACTCGTCACTCGTCACTTATTTTTTACTTTAAAACTCCCCCTTGATCCCTGACACCTGAAACCCGATCCCTGACCCCTGGCCTCTTATATTTTACGATTGTCAATCACTCGCACAGCTTTCCCCTCGCTACGGGCAATTGCCTTGGGTTCTACCAGTTTTACTTTTGCTGAAACACCCAGATAATCCTTGATATTCTTTGCGATTTTCCTTTCACGGTCCTGCAGGTGTTTTACTTCATCGGAAAAGAGACGTTCACCGACTTCAACCAAAACGGTAAGTTGATCCAACTTATCCACCCTGTCAACAACAAGCTGATAATGCGGTTCAACCTCTTCCATTTCCATCAGAACACTTTCAATCTGCGATGGAAATACGTTGACACCTCTGATAATCAACATGTCGTCAGTACGCCCGCTAACCCTGTTCATGCGGATATGGGTTCGTCCGCAAATACACGGTTCAGGATTCAATGATGTGATGTCACGTGTTCTGTAGCGAATTACGGGAAATGCTTCCTTGGTAATGGTCGTAAAAACAAGTTCGCCGGTTTCACCGTAAGGTAGAACTTCTCCTGTGGAAGGGTTAATGATTTCAGGAATAAAATGATCTTCAAATATGTGAAGACCTTTTTTTGCTTCATGACACTCAATGGCAACCCCGGGACCGATCACCTCGCTTAAGCCGTAAATATCTACGGCAGTCAAATACAATTTTCGTTCGATCTCTTCACGCATTTTTTCCGACCAGGGTTCAGCCCCGAATATTCCGAATTTAAATTTTAAATCCTTAAAAGAAACCCCTACCTCTTCGGCAACTTCCGCGAGGTGAAGTGCGTACGAGGGCGTGGCCGTCAATATTGTAGGACCAAAATCCTTCATGATAACAATCTGTCGCTTCGTGTTTCCCCCTGAAACCGGAATGACAGAAGCACCGAGCTTTTCCGCCCCGTAGTGGATGCCCAGACCTCCGGTAAAGAGCCCGTATCCGTATGCGTTGTGAATGATGTCACCACGGGTTGCCCCGCCTGCAGCGAGAGATCGGGCCATCAGTTCAGCCCAGGTATTTACATCCCTGCCCGTATACCCCACAACGGTCGGCTTGCCTGTGGTCCCGGATGAAGCATGGATACGAATAACATTGTCCATGGGAACGGCAAACATGCCGAAAGGATAATTGTCCCTCAAATCCTCCTTTACCGTAAACGGAATTCGTTTTAAATCCTCAAGGGACCGGATATCATTGGGCGTGATATTGTTTTCTTTAAATTTTTTACGATAAAACGCTACATTTGCGTAGACACGATCAATCGTTGCCTTGAGCCGTCGCAGTATGATGGCCTCGAGATCTTCTCTGGGCATGGTTTCGAATCCGATGTCGAGAATCATTACAGTACTCCTTTCAGAAACAGTTTATATTATAAATTCATAAATGAAAAACTCTCATTAATTTTCATGCAAGATTCAAGTATTCAGCTCTCTTTAAACTAAAAAAGCTGCGGGTTTGAAACCCACAGCTTTAAAAAAGAAAACCATGGGTTTCTTTTTTTTCTGTCTACCCATGGTTTTTAACAAGTTGGTTCTTTTCTACCTTGCCTGCCCATGGATAGACTTCCTAAAAAAGAAGCCATCCAAAAAACTAAAAAAACCAAAGTAGAAAAATCGAAACCGCATACATTAGACCCTTAAGTATATTATCAGTCCCCTATGTTTATGCAACGTTGGGGCAATCTTCATTCGAAGGTCTATATTGGATGAATAAAATTATGTCAAGGAAAAATATTTGTTATGACAACAGATTTATTCCTGCAAACCCCCTTTGAAGTCAGCTGCGCGTTTTTCAAGAAAAGCCTGTATCCCTTCCTTTGCATCGGGACTTGCCAGACAGATGGCAAATGCATCGATTTCAATACGGCATCCTGTCTTGAGATCGACATCCATGCCGGCATTGATGGCCTGTTTTGCTGCACGCAGTGAGATTTTTCCTTTTGAAACGATAATCTTGGCGACATTCAGGACTTCATCCATGAGTTGATCCTGTACACATATCTTATTGACCAATCCCATGGCTTGTGCTTCGGCTGCGGGAATCATTTTTCCGGTAAATATCATTTCTTTGGCCCTGTTTTTTCCGATGAGTCTCGGCAGTCTTTGGGTGCCGCCAAATCCGGGAATAATTCCCAGATTGATTTCCGGCAGACCGAACATTGCGTTTTCAGATGCATAAATAAAGTCACACGCAATGACAACTTCACAGCCGCCACCCAGAGCAAAACCGTTAACCGCTCCTATAACGGGTATTGGCAGCTCTTGCAGTTTGCTGACGATACTGTGTCCCATTTCGGAAAAAATTTTTGCTTTAAGGGCATTAAACTTTAAAAACTCCGTGATATCGGCCCCGGCAACAAAAGATTTATCTCCGGCACCGGTTAGGATAAGAACTCTGATGTCCTCGTCTCCGGCAACCTTATCAATGGCATGTGAAAACTCTTTCAGCGATGCTTCATTTAATGCGTTCAAAACCTTGGGTCTGTTAAACGTAATCGTTGCTATCTGTTCTTCTATTTGAAATATGATGTTTTTATATTCCATAAGTTAACCTCCGTATCTCTTTGAAACCGGGTTGGGGTTATCTTCCATCAATGCCGTCGGGTTCATTTCCTTGATATATTCCTTGATTCCATTAACGATTGCCCCCGACATTTGATCCTGATACGCTGTATTGTTTAGTCTTTTACATTCTCTGGGATTGCTGATAAAAGACGTTTCAATGAGTATGGCAGGCATCTGGGCGCCCAGAAGAACATAAAAGGGCGCTTGTTTTACACCTTTGCTCTTTATCCTGCTGTAGTGCTTTCTTAAATGGCGATTCATCGATTTCTGGACATGAACCGCCAGACGGCTCGATTCGTTGATCTTGGCATTTTGCATAAGATCGCTCAAAATGGTTTCCAGATCGCTGATATTTTTTGTTGAAGTCGCATTTTCTCTTGCAGCAACCAAAATGGCATCATTATCCGTGGCCAGATTCAGAAAAAAAGTCTCGATACCATAGGCCCTTCTATCCCGGACGGCATTGGTGTGTATGGAGATAAACAGGTCTGCATTTTTTGTGTTTGCGATGGCGGTTCGCTCCTCCAACGTCAGGTTTCGATCGCTATTTCGGGTCATGATGACCTCACAGCCCAGCTCTTTGCGAATTTTTTTTGCGAGCCTCCGGCCTAGTTTCAGAACAACGTCTTTTTCATGAACCCCCCTTAAATATCCCGGCGCGCCGTAATCACGTCCGCCGTGACCCGGATCGATGACAATACGGCTTACGCCCAGAGCAAGCTGTTTTGCCAGGGCGCCTGGTGGAATCTTGGCATTCTTTTTACTCACCTCTATCACCGGCTCTGCCGGCTTGTCGACGGTCCCCCAGACGTCGATAACGATTCTGAATGGGTTCTTAAGGGAAAATATTTTATATGTCTCAAAAGACTTGATATCCACAACCACACGAACCGAGTTCGATGCGTACTGGCCGGCTCGGGCATCAATGAGGAGATCATCGTTGATTGGAACAACCTTTGTAATGTCTTTTCCCAACCTGCTGTTGTTTAGATCAATATACAGACGCTGGGGTTTTTTGATG
>JAOUGB010000272.1 GCA_029857875.1 Desulfobacteraceae bacterium
GGATACAAAAACCCGGAGTTCGACCGTATTGCCGAAAAAGCTGCAAGTGAGATGAATCAGGAACAACGCAAAAAACTGATCTTTAAGATGCAGAAGATCATCATGGCGGATGTTCCGTATATCCCTATTTATAACCCGGCACTCATTGAAGCCGCACGCAAGGATACATTCAGGGGCTGGGTGGAAACCTTGGACGGAATTGGAAATCTCTGGTCCTTTTGTCTGATCAAACCTATCCCGAATTAGCCTGAGAATAAAATATGATATACCACGAAAGCAAAAATGATCGAAAATGGAAATCCGAAAATTTGTCTTTAAAAGACTGATCGAAATATTCGTAATTTTCTTTGTGATCTTAACGGTGCTTTTTTTGCTGTTCCGTTTAGCACCCGGCGACCCGGTAACCAGGATGGTCGACCCGACCATGACCCCGGAAGATGCGGCGCATTTAATCGCCCAACTGGGGCTCGATCAACCGATCTGGCTACAGTATATCTACTATCTCAAAAACTTCTTTACCGGAAATTTCGGAATTTCTTTTCATTACGGCGTGGCGGTGTTCTCGATTATTTTGAACCGGCTTCCAAATACCATCCTTTTATTTTCCACGTCTATCCTTCTTTCTGCGTTCGTCGGTATTTTTTTGGGAAAAATCGCATCCTGGCACAAAGGAGAAAAAACCGATACCTGGATGACTCTCGGAGCGCTGATCTGCCATACCCTTTTTCTCCCATGGCTGGCTTTGATTATGATCTGGATTTTTGGATTTCATATCGGATGGTTTCCCTTAAACGGTATGATTTCACCAGAGATATGGCTGGATTCGTCATCCGGATTCTGGTTGAAATTTTTGGATGTCGCGCATCACATGGTTTTGCCGCTGGCCACCTTATTTTTGATTCATTTTGGAAGTTACTTGCTCCTCATGCGCAGCAGTATGCTCGATACACTTAAAGAAGACTACATTTTAACCGCCAGGGCCAAGGGGCTTGAAGAAAAGGTGATTCGAAATCATCATGCAGCGCCCAATGCCGCGCTGCCCGTGGTGACCAGCGTGGGGATTAGCCTGGCATTTTCCCTCAGCGGCGGCGCCCTTACGGAAACGGTATTCAGTTGGCCGGGGATCGGGAGAGAGCTGGTCTTTGCCGTCAGCAACAGTGATTATCCTCTGGCTCAGGCCTCTTTTCTACTGATTGCGACTGTGGTTCTGATTTCCAATTTGGTGGTCGATGTTCTTTACGCCTACCTGGACCCAAGGATTAAGTATTGACAGGAGAGCAGATGAGAGAGAACAGATCGACTCAAACATCAAATGATAACAAAAGAAATCCCAACAAGTTCCCGATGGTTGAGCGATTTTTGGAAGGCTGGTCGGTCTATAAAGAGAACCTGATTGGTAAAATCGGTCTGACCCTGCTGGTCATTTTTGCGCTAATGGCTTTATGCAGCTTTTTTCCCCCCATGATCGATCCCATGTACCATCCCATGACCGGCGTAGATCCGCAAATCTCCCATTCCACGAGTCCGAGCTGGCGTCACTGGCTGGGAACGGACTTTATCGGGCGCGATATTCTGTGTCAGCTTTTGGCCGGTGCCCGCATTGCCTTTATGGTCGGGATCTCTGCCGCATTTATGAGCATTCTCCTCGGTACAGTCGTCGGCATGATTGCCGGCTATTCAGGTAAAATTGTGGACACACTCCTTATGCGCCTGGCAGATATGATTTTGGTGATGCCGACCCTGCTGGTTGTGCTAATTTTGTCTTCTTTATTCGGACAGCTAAATATTTGGACGATTGTCCTGCTTATTGCCCTGTTTCGTTGGCCGGGAGTTTCGCGCGTTATCCGGGCCCAGACACTCTCTTTGAAGGAAAGGCCGTTCATCGAGGCTGCCAAAGTCACCGGGGCTTCCCATTTTCGTATCATCTTTCGTCACATTATGCCCAATGTGCTGCCCCTGTCACTTTTGTACATGACGTTTCGTGTCACTTCAGCCATCATCATAGAGGCAGCGCTGGCATTTTTGGGATTCGGAGATCCGAGCACCGTCAGCTGGGGCATGATGCTGCAATGGGTATGGAAAACCGGGCACATGTTTCAGGCACCCTACTGGCTGCTGCCCCCCGGCATCTGTATTTCACTTTTGACACTTGCATTTTATATGATGGGCCGCGCTATGGAGGAAGTGCTGGATCCCCGGCTTAGAAAGGAGGTCGCACAAGTATAGAATGGCGCTATTGACAGTTAAAAACTTGAGTGTCGGGTACCATACTCGAAAAGGTTTCCTAAAATCAGTACAGGGAGTTTCCTTTGCTCTGGATCAGGGCAAATCCCTCGGCCTTGTGGGAGAATCAGGCTGCGGAAAAACAACCATCGGTATGGCGTTAATGGGATTGCTTCCCGACAATGCCTCTGTCACCGACGGGAAGATTCTGTTTGAAGATCAAGATCTGCTTAAAATGTCGAAAAAGGAGATACGACAGATTCGCTGGAAAAAAATTGCGATGATTTTTCAAGCAGCCATGAATGCTTTGAATCCGGTTCATAGAGTCGGTGAGCAGATTTCAGAGGCTATTTTGGCGCATGATGCCGATATATCTGAAAAAGCAGCCATGAAACAGGTTGAAAGCCTCTTTCAGCTGGTGGGGATACCACCGGACCGTATGAGAGACTACCCGCATCATTACAGCGGCGGCATGAAACAGCGGGCCATCATTGCCATGGCACTGGCTTGCCATCCATCGCTGATCATTGCAGATGAGCCCACAACCGCCCTGGACGTTATTGTGCAGGATCAGATTTTAAGCGCAATCAAAGATTTTCAAAACAAACTGAAAATCAGTGTGATATTCATATCCCACGATATCGCCGTTGTGGCAGATGTTTGTGATAACATTGGCATTATGTTCGCCGGCCAGCTGGTGGAATATGGTCGCATTGAAGAAGTTTTTGATGCGCCGATGCATCCTTATACCCAATCGCTGCTGGCTTCGTATCTGACATTGGACAAAGATGTCGTTCAATTAAACTCTTATATAGGAAAAATCCCAGATCTCATCAATCCGACGACAGGATGCCGTTTTTGTGAACGGTGCTCCGTTGCGGAAGCCACTTGCAGTCTCAGGGCACCTGAATGGGTCAAAATTTCACCGACTCACAAGGCCTTTTGCTATAAATGCAAATGAAAAAGGTTTGCAATGAAAGACCCAAACAAAATTATCATAAAGCTTGAACACATCTCTAAAACGTTCCGAACCAGAACCTCTTTGTTTAAGGGAGGCCAAAAAGAGGTTATTGCACTCAAACAGTTATCTTTTAATATCTACAGAGGGGAAATTTTCGGGTTGGTCGGAGAAAGCGGCAGCGGCAAAACCACAACCGGCCGTCTCATTGTTAAACTGGAAGAACCGGACGATGGAAAATTATTCTTAGACGGGAATGACATTACCAAAATTAAAGGAAAGGCCTTGAAAAATTTTCGCAGGAAGGTACAGATGATCTTCCAGGATCCCTACCAGTCTCTAAATCCTTATCTTTCAGTGTATGATAGCGTTTCTGAGCCCCTGGTCGTCCACAACGTGGGCAATTCGGAAATCCGCAAGGATATGGTCCGGGAAAGTCTGAATTCTGTGGGCCTTACCCCTCCGGACGACTTCTTTTACCGATACCCTCATCAGATGAGCGGTGGACAGCGCCAGCGGATAGCCATTGCCCGGGCCATGGTCCTGAAACCGGAATTCTTAGTAGCCGATGAACCCACATCGATGCTTGATGCGTCAATAGCGATTCATATTTTTAACATTCTGTCTGACATACAGAAAAAACTGAACGTGACCTTCCTTTTTATCACCCACAGCCTCGCGGCAGCCCGGTACCTCTGTGACCGGATTGCCGTCATATACAAAGGCGAACTGGTGGAAATCGGGTCGGCGGAAAATATTATTCAGAATCCCAGCCACCCGTATACCCGGGCGCTTATTCAAGCTCATCCGAGATTCCGTTTCTAACACGAAAACTACCTGGCGTCTTTCATCCACTGATCCAGGATGTCTCTATCTTTCGGATCGATGGACGTAATCTGGAGTTGATGAACGGATGCTCCGTCTTTTTCATGCACAGACAACACCTTCGCATAAATATCTTCGAAACAGTGGGCCTCTACACAAAAATCGAAAACCAGCTTGATATCCGTCAAAGGATCAAAACCAGGAACAATCGATGCGGTGATTAAATTCTCGCTAAACATGACGGTCTCACCTGAAACGGCGCTGTCGGCAATTTTTTTGTGTTCCACCTTCCAGCATCTAAAGGGGAGATTCATGTGAACCCCAGTTTTAAGTGTTTCTTGCAATTTCAATTCAAGGTTATACGGAGGTCCGATATTTTTTACGGGATAGACCACCAAAGGCTTTTTGATGCCTTTCATCATGAACGCTTGAGGGGCATCACAGATTACCATTTTTTTGACCAGATCATACGTGAATTCTCCAAGTAGAATCTGTCCGCCGACGGTATTGGATTCGATACGCGCCGCTGTGTTAACAGTCGAACCCACAACCGCATATTTCATTCTTACTTCGGAACCGATATTCCCCACGACCACGCTGCCCGTGTTGATACCGATACCCATTTCAAGGGGAGGGTGTCCTTCACGAATAAAATCGTTATTCAAATCATCCAGCGCATTTTGCATGGCAATGGCACAG
>JAOUGB010000273.1 GCA_029857875.1 Desulfobacteraceae bacterium
CACCGGAATGGGTCTCATGTACGGCCCCATGAGTCCGCCGACGAACGCCATGGGCAAAATGGCGCTGATGACGGTTAATGTGGCTAAAATGGTAGGATTCCCGACCTCGTCCACCGCTTCGATGGCCACCTGGACCCTGGAGCGCTCACGATTTCCCGGGAGCCGGAAATGACGAACGATATTTTCCACGATCACGATGGCGTCATCCACAAGGATTCCGATGGAGAAAATCAGCGCAAAAAGGGTGATCCGATTCAAGGTATACCCGTACAGAAAAAAAACAGCCATGGTCAGAGCGAGCGTTACGGGAATGGCAATGGCAACCACGCCGGACTCACGGTGTCCCAAGGCAAACCATATCAAAATCGTGACGGAAACAATGGCGATCATCATGTGAAAGAGCAATTCATTCGATTTTTCTTTGGCGGTGTCCCCATAGTTTCGGGTGACGGAGACATGAATATTGTCAGGGATAACGCTGCCTGTTGCACGGTGAATTCGTTCAAGCACGCGATGGGATACAGCGACGGCATTGGCCCCTTTTCGTTTGGAAACGGTGAGAGTGACGGCAGGGAAAACCCCTTTTGGGGGCATATGATCGGTGGTGTTTTGTTCTACAGCGGCCGGGCCGGTACCGAAAAAAACATACTGACTCGGCTCTTCCGGACCGTCAATGACGTCTGCAACATCCCGAAGATAAACGGGTTTACCGTCATGCAGGCCGGCCACCACGCTTTTAACGTCATCGATGGTCTCTAAAAAACCACCGGTATGAACCAGCACTTGGCCTTTGATGGAAGGATAGGTGCCGGTTTCAGATTCCTGGTTTGCAGCGGTGACGGACATGGCGATATGCTCAAGATCGAGGTCATATGCTGCCACCCGAACCGGATCAAAACGCACCTGAACCTGTCGCCTTTCGCCGCCGATAAGGGTAGTCATGGAAACATTGTTTTCGCGTTTGACAATGTTTTCAACTTCCGCTGCCACACGTCGCAATGTGTAATGATCGAACCCTTTCCCCCAGAATGTCAGCGATAGAATCGGAACATCGTCAATATATCGCGGTTTAATGAGCGGCGGTGTCACCGACCAGGGAATGAGATCATAGTTTGCCATGAGCTTTGACTGGAGACGAACGATGGATTTTTCCTCGTCCTGTCCCACGTAGAAGCGAACCACCGCCATGGACATGCCCGGGCTCGATGTTGAATATACATATTCAACGCCCGGGATTTCCCACAACAGTTTTTCCATGGGGTTTGTGACCCGCTCTTCGACTTCTTTGGCGCTGGCACCGGGCATTTTTACAAAGATGTCGATCATGGGAACAATGATCTGTGGTTCTTCTTCCCTGGGAAGAGCGATGACCGATGCGATGCCCAGCAAGATGGCAGCGATAATAAACAGAGGGGTCAGTTTGGAATCGATAAAAAACTGTGCAATTTTGCCGGCAGCACCTGTTTTTTGTTTCATGAAACAGCCTCCACTGTCATGCCGTTGTTAAGATTCGGCGGAGGAACGGACACATAGCGATCCCCATCCTTGAGCCCCGATAAGACTTCTATGAATTCACCGAAAGTTCTGCCGGTTCGAATGAGGCGAAATTTCGCGGTTTGTGTGTCATCCACGATATAAATACCGGTCAGTTGTCCGGAATGTATGACAGCAGTTACCGGAATTAAAATTAAACCGGCTTTACCGATAGGAATTGAAACTCGAGCGAACATACCGGACCGTAGTAACTTGTCAGCCGGTATTCTAACCTTGACTAAAAATGAGCGACTTTTTGCATCGGCGGCAGGGAAAATTTCCTGTACGCTTCCGGTAAACGTTTTTTTGTTGAGCGCGGAAACAGTGACCGTCACTTCTTGGTCTAAGACAACGGTATGGATATATTGTTCGGGCAGCACCAGATCCACGATGTAGTTCCCTGTTGTTTCAAGAGTGAAAAGTGGTTTTCCCGGTGCGGCAAGATCTCCCACATCAATCATTTTCGCCCGGATTGTTCCGTCATAGGGTGCCAGTATGACCGCATCTTTTGCAGAGACAACCGCCGATGATAAACTAGCTTCGACCTGTTTGACGCGCTGTTTTGCGGCATCCAGCCCGGCTTGGGCCTGTTGGTATCTGGATTTGATCTCATCAAACTCCTGAGGACTGGTGGACTCATCTTTCATCAGGTTCTGGTATCGGGTGTAGGTGGCTCTCGCAAGTTCGGCGCCTGCGCTGGCCGCAGTTTCTGCGCGTCGGGCTTCCGCAAGCGCAGCTTTTGCTTGACGAAGCATTGCACCCACCTGACGATCATCGATGTTTGCAAGTCGATCCCCCTTTTTGACTGGGTCTCCTTCCCGGACTAAAACCTCTTTCACGGCTCCCATAAGCTTGCTGGAAATCGTGCTGACGGTTTTGGCGCTGACCGTTCCTACGGATTCGTAAAAAAACGGTTGACGGATAAGTTTAGCAGAGGCCACGGTTGCCTTTACAATCTCTTTTTTAGACACCTTAACATTTCCCGGCTCTATTTTTTCTCCACAACCCATTAAGAGAAAGACCGCGGTAAATATAATGAAATAAAAGAATCGTTTGTTTTTCTGCATGATAAACTCCTTAAATAAACGTCCCGGAACTTATATATCACACTGTAATTATTAATTTTACTTTATATCCCTTGTTTCAGTATTTAAAAAAAGTATCATTGCTTGTATCGTTGTATTGGCGTTGCCTAATGTTAAGGATGCGAAGCGTGAGTTATTGAAAATTTGTGTCAAGGGTTCCTGCAGCCAGTTCAAGCTCGACGCGAGCCACTTTGTAATCGTGAAGCGCCTTAAAATAGTTGGTTTGGGCCTGTTGGCGGGCCAGCTCTGCATCAAGAAGGCCGACGATCGTTAAAAAACCGTTATTATATCGATTTCTTACAATCCGCAATCCTTCTTCAGCCTGATCCACTGCGGTTTTCGCCACCTCTATCCTTTTTCGAGCGCTTTTTGCCTTTAGAAAAGCTTCCCGGACTTGGACTTTTATTCCCAGCTCTATACTTTTTTGCATTTCCTGAACCCGGCTCAGCAAAGATTTTGCGGCCTTGGTTTCTTCGGTGATACGGTTTCCGCTAAAAATGTTGACCCGCATCACGGCTCCGATGGTGTAATTGTCCGCCGAATCACTGAAATCTTCCGAGTTAATTTCGTAATTTCCAACCAGGTTGACGTCCGGGTAATGACCGGCTCGTGATTTTTCCACCTCTTTTTTGGCAATTTCTTCCTCAAGACGCAGATTTTCCATTTCGGGGCGTTTGGACAAGGCGGCATCGATCCACGTGTCAATGGTTCCGTTAATCTCGACACCAATGGTCAACGGCGTCACCGGGTTTAAGGGGTTGGCTTCACCGGAACCCATGGAAGCGTTCAACATCGCCTCATTTATTTTGAACCGGCTTTCTGCTAAAAGCTGCTGCTGTTCTAAATCTGCGATATAAACCATGGCTCTTAAAAGATCGCTTTTTACCACAAAACCGCTGTTATAACGGGACCGTATCATATTAAGATTGGCATTCGAGGTGTCAAGCGCTTGTTTTGTAACCATGATATTTTTCTGGGCAAGAACAAGGCCGACATATGCTTTAGCGGTTTGGACGATCACGTTTTGTCGGGTCCGTTCGAGGGTTAATGATGCAATGGACAGATTCTGTTTGGCCTGTTCCCAACCGAGTTTGGTTCGGCCGCCTTCAAAGACGGACCAAGAGGCAGAAAAATTGGATGTAAAGTTGTTAATGGGATCCGGGTCATTCAACCTGGCGGGATCGAAGTTCCCTTGCGTAATGGCAGCTTGATTTAATTTGGTGCCAAAGGCCCACATGGGATTGGTGGTTCGGTTGAATGATTGCGTAAAATTAAGCTGGGGGTAGAAACCGGACAGGGCTTTGACCGAATTGGACTTTACAGCATCCATCTGAAAACGTGCTGCTTTTATTTCCGGATTCTGTTCTACAGCAATGTGAATCGCTTCGGCCATGGATATCGGTTCCGGTAGCGAGGTATTTTGATCATCTGCGGCGCCGGCAAATAACGGAAAGAAAAAAAATACAGTGATAAATAACAAAAAATAGAGATGCATACGAATGGTTTTCATAGGACTTCTCCACAATTTTGGTGTTATTTTGCGTAAGTGTTGAATCGAATATTATCGAGGGATTGTTGTGTGTATTTGTAGACGACCGTAACATCACTCCTGCCCGGATCATGTAAAACCGTTTGAGGTGTCTATTAAGCCACCAAGAGACGCTTTGTTATTTAAAAATTGTAGGGAGTTAATAAAATTTTTGAACTGAAGGATACTGAATTTGAAACCTTTTTGATATAAACATCATTAGTTTTAAAAATCAAGGTTTTGTGAAAATTGTTACAGTTTTAAAGTAGTAGAGGAGCACTGATGTGAGCCCGTGAGTCTCTTCTTGAATCATCGGGGAAATATACGAGGATTTTTGAAATCGTAATAATGCTTTATTATCAAAGTTGTAGTTTGCTGGGTCCTTAGCGGAGAGTTCTTTGTCTAAATTGAATAAGTGTTGGTAATAGCAAGTTAATGAGACAATGATAATGTGACTAAATGTGTCCCAATCGGCCAAACAGTGGATGAAATTTTGAAAATGGTATTATTTAAATAAAAAATTTTTAGGTAATATGCATACGATTCATAATATGGATA
>JAOUGB010000274.1 GCA_029857875.1 Desulfobacteraceae bacterium
GAATAGGCGCGCTCCGTGGAAAAATCAAACGGACGTTAAATCAAGATAACCAACTGATAGATTTGATAAAATACATCATTGATCATTTATTATTCTCTATTCAAGATTTGACAACATCCCCTAAAATTTGTCTAATATTAGACGAATGATTTGTTTTTGAAGGTTAAAATCTTTTGGGCTTAAAACATCAATGACAATATCGCCCTTTATGGCAACCATTCGTTGAAAACGATTGTCGCCCACCCAAAAAGCCTCATCACCGATATCTGGTACAACATCCACCTTGGAGAGGGATTCAAAGTTTTTTTGCATCTTGTCAAATTCTATGCGTGCTTTCCCAGGGTTGTTGTACACATAGGTGACATAGGTGATTAATTTTAGAAAATTTGATTTTGACCTGATGGTACAATTATATGGTTGTATCTTATAGATTTTTTTCTCTAGGTCCTCAGGAGAAACCATCAGATCGCGGCTACTTTTCTGAAGATCATCAGTAGAAACAACCAAAATAGTGGCGGCATTTTCAAGCGTAATGCTGCTACAGCGGCTAGTACCGTCCGTCTCTGTCGCAAGGATTTTAGAACTAGTACACAGCATACCCAAATTCAAAAAGAGAATCAAAATTGTCGTGAGGCGAAATAATCGTTTGAGTTTCATAATATTTCCCATCTTCTTACGCCGCTGCTTTGGGACGTGAGGAACGAGCGTCCCTACCAGCAGCATGTTATAAGGTCCTTTTTTTTAATAGAATTTTATCTGTTGACAGAAAGCTATACAAAGAATACAATATGTACAATTTGAACAACTTATACATTTAGGGTGTTATCATGATTAATAAAATTACAGCCGCCGATGCAAGAAAGAAATTTGCAAACATAATCAATAGGGTAGCGTTCGGCAATGAGTCGTTTGTTCTCACCCGACGCGGAGAACCCGTTGCAGCAATCGTTTCTATGCGGGAACTCAGCCTGCTACAGGAACTGGAAGATAAAATCGATATTGAGAATGCCTGGAAAGCTAAGAATGAGCCCGGCGAACCGATCCCTTGGGAAGATCTGAAAAAAGAACTTGAGCTTTGATGTATCGGATTGAGATTACAATATCGGCTGCAAAAGCATTGAAGAAAATCCCCAAATCGGATCGAAAACGTATAGCCGATAAAATCGACAGCCTCGCCGAAAAACCTCCAAATCCGAGCACAACCAAATTGAAAGGAAATAACCCTTTCCACAAAGTTCGTGTTGGAGACTATCGCGTCATATTCGAAATCCAAGATGATGTCCTCATAATTCTGATTGTCAAAATCGGCCATCGTAAAGATATTTACAGAAGCCTCACCTAAAAATTCACTCCTCTATTCTTTCAGCCTTATAACTATTATTATACGACCTAAACATTTTGACAAACACGTCTTTTAAAGACGCATAAAATTCAGAATAGATTATGTTTTTATATAATAATATCAAATTAAATTCAATATGTTGTATTCAAAACTCAAAAAGTGCTACAGAGTGTTATGCGTCTATGAAATGACGTATAACACTCAAAAGAAAAAATACATTTTTGCAATAAAATTTATAGGTGGTCCCCAGAGCTTTTTACACCTCGGCCGCCTCCAGCGGCTTTCCAATGGCTCGCCCCACAAGGCGGACTTCACCTCTGGTTGACTTATTGTAATGAAACGAAGATACCGTTATCGGCAAATCTACCTGCCCTGTGAAATGCCTGCCTAATGAAATGCAACGCATATTTCATCGGGTCAAAGCCTATTATAATAGGGCGCACCCTCGATTTTTGCTCAAATTAGGATATAAAGTTAAAAAGCCTGAAAATATGATATATGATGCCTAAAAAGGTAAGATTGCGTATTGACAGTTTTCGATATGATTTCTATCATTTATAAAAAACGATGTCAATACGGATGAAAAACCTATCCGGGAAACGGATGGGTGAATAGGATAGAGAATTCGAGACATAAAATTAGCGAATTAGAACAATAAGTTCTCAGCATTGCCCGACAACCAAAAACAATAGGATAACGATATGAAAAAACTACTCATCTGCTTTGCAGCCGGATGCCTGGGGGCCCTGGCAAACAGCCTGGCCGTGTGGGCGTTTGGTGAATACGGAATCACAAAACAATTTGGGGTAGCCATAGCCCCGGCGCTGAAACTTGCCTGGTTATACCCCCGAATCGTGTGGGGAGGAATCTGGGGGTTGGTATTTGTGCTACCCTTTTTGAATAGCAAACTCATTACCAAAGGTGCGATAATAAGTCTTTTCCCCACCCTTGTCCAACTATTGGTAATATTTCCGCTAAAAGCCGGCAAAGGTTATTTTGGTATGGATCTCGGTATGTACACCCCGGTGTTTGTTGTCTTTTTTAACCTGATATGGGGGGTTGTCACAGCACTGTTTATAAAGTATTCAAAATAATACCCTAACCCGGATAAATTAGCCATAGTTAAACGGATGCCCCGTATTCATTGACGATTGATGATTGTTGATTGAAAGAACTTGAATTGTCATTACCAGGAGGAAACATGCCGGTTCAGGAGATCATGAAAGACCTTTTCTTTATCGAACGGGGATACCTCAACGCCAATCATTTTGTGTATCGCGCCGAAAATCCCGTACTCATCGACACCGGATATGTTACCGACTTCAATGTCACCGAAAAGCTCATCGAATCACTTGAGGTCAATCTCGAGGATGTCCGGCAGATCATCAGCACTCATTGCCACTGCGATCATATCGGCGGCAACCGGATCATTCAACAGCGATCCGGTTGCAATATTGCAATGCATCGAATCGGAAAACACTTTATCGACACCAAAGATGACTGGTCCACCTGGTGGACATACTACAATCAAAAAGCCGACTTCTTCAACTGCACCCATGCCCTTGAAGACGGAGACATCATTGCCGTGGGGCCCCATGAATTTCAGGTCATCTACACACCCGGGCATTCAGCCGACGGTATCGTGCTGTACAACCCAAAAGAAAAAATTCTTTTATCTTCGGACACCCTCTGGCAAAATGATCTGCCGGTGATCACCATTCGCATTGAAGGAAGCCGGGCCCTGTTTTCCCTACAGGAATCCATGGAAAAGATCGAATCACTTGATGTCGACAGGGTTTATCCAGGACATGGCAAGCTATTTACCCAATTTAATGACGCCGTATCTTTATGCAAAGACAAAATTGACCAGTACTTAAAACACCCGGAACGCATTGGAACCGATCTGTTGAAAAAGATCATGATCTACACCTTGATGATGCACCTTTCAGTTCAAGTAGATACATTTTTCGATCATTTGATGGGAACCTGGTGGTTTAAAGAAACCGTAGATCTTTATTTTGACAAAGCCTATGAAACAAAATACCGGCAGATTCTTGATAGTTTCTTAGAACGGGGAATCGTAAAACAAAAAGGGGGGCAGTTTTTCACCACGGTAAAGCCGTGAAGCTATAGGATTCGATTAAAAATTCGAAATTCAAAGCACGAAATCCTAAACAAATTCTAAATTCTAATGTTAAAATTCTCAAAACATAGAAATATAGATTTTTTGTTCAGGCGCAATTATTTATCTAAACGCTCCTTCAGAAGCCGTGCATGGTTCTCTTCTTCTTGAATGATGGCATGCAATTGTTCCAGGGTCTTTTGATCCTCGATCAGAGGCTGGAGCATTTTGTAAAACAACACCGTGTCATTTTCAAATTCCATGACCAGATTGATCAGGTCTTGAACCTTTTCCACGGCGAAAAAATCCGCATCTTCCAGGGCCAAGCTGTGGGTTCCCACAGCATTCTGCAATAAAGCCCTGCCGAATTTTTCCTGTTCGGCATGTTCTCCGGTGTCTGCGATGTTATCTTTTAGCGCTTCAAACCATTCCATATGCTTGACTTCTTCATCAGCCAGCCATTGCAGCAACGTACTCAGCGATGGGTTTTGTATTTTTTCCGCCGCGCGTCTGTATATTTTCTCGCCGTTTCGTTCGATCTGTACGGCAATATCGATAATATCTTTTAAAGAAAACATCTTCTTTTTCCAAACTGAACCAGGTTAACTTCCGAAAAATATGTCAAGGGGAATGACGTGGACGTCGTTTGAGATTTCCTGGGTGGACCCAAGCTGCCAGTCTGCGCACCGGCCCCTGCCGTCAAGGAGTGCTCCGATGTTTTGAACCAGCCCGTTGATGTTGATGATCGGATGACGGGTAAAGACTTCGGGCAGGCCATAGGTAAGACTGCAGGTGATACATTTCCCGGGTCGCTGGGTCAGACGCAGCATAAACTCAAGCCGGTTCCCCCGAGATCCGATGAATTCGAGACTGATGTCGTAAGCACCTTCTTCGGCATCTCCGTAAAGGGCATCAAAAAATTGGTCTGATCGGTCTTCCGGAAACAGCTGTTTCAAAACATCTGGTGTAAAAAGTTTGTCAAAACCCTTGGTTTTCATCATTTACAATACCTCACTTGAATTATACCGGGTGGCCATCATACGTGTTTGAGAAATAGCCTGTCAACATTTTTTCAAAATTTTGCATCCCTGTTTTCAACAACAGACCGGTTGATCACTCAAGGCTTTTTTTAGTGGCAGGCAACACCTTAAGCAAAGAAGCTCTCAGCCGCTGGATATAATCAGGAGGAAAGGTCCAGATCGGGATATCCTCAGATCGG
>JAOUGB010000276.1 GCA_029857875.1 Desulfobacteraceae bacterium
TTCTGCCACCATCGGCCGAAGAAGAATCTTGGTTCCATCTTTTAGCTTTTCCTCTTTTTTATACGTGTTTAGATCGAACATCGAAACCACCTCCTTTCAAACCTTAAGGCATCTTGAAATGGTTTTCTCCTCTCATGTAGTTTTTCATTCTGAATGATGCAAATCGCCGACTTTCAACGACGACGCAACATGTTTCGAAAAACAAACTCGCCTGTCTTGTTTCCCCCTTCTTCGACAAATGACAATATTTCTTCCACCTTGGGTTTGAAGTTGATATTGCTCAGATGTCACTCGCCTATAGGGTTTATCCTTGAGAAAAAACGCTGTCTTTTTTTTCTTTTCTTCCATTTTCGTTTCTATCCGTGTTTACACTGTAATTTTCGACAAAATGCTTCAGCTTCATAATTGCAGCAGGTTCCAGTCCTTCAAACTGCACCCGATTCAACCGCATCTTAAAAGAGTTGATCGCGAATTCGTCAGCTATTTCAAAATCGGCAATGTTTTTAAACGTCAAATTTTCAAGGTAAAAACCGCTATCGGCCACCAATATGTCCAGCACCAGCGATTGGTTGGAGCGCTCCTCGCCGGTAATATAACGAAACGAAAGCCCACCCATGCTTATGTTATTGATTCTGCCGAACCTGACCGGTTTCGATCGGTATACGGCACATGCGATCTCTGCCATACTTCTATCTGTGACACGTATCTGCTCGGCAGCAGCGGGCCTGATCAAGGCAAATGCGTCTTTATTGACCTGAAACCGATTGTGTGCTCTCTTCTCAACGCCTTTCACCGTGTTTTTATCCATCAATTCCAGCAACAGTGACCGGCTCACACTCGCAACATCATGATCAAATTCAGACAATTCGTTCCCATAATTCATACGGTCGGATTGAATATCCTCAACAAAATAAATCTTGTCCATTTTACCCCCTGACACCTATCGTTTCTCTATCTCGCGTTTATCAATAAATTACTTTTATCGATTTGACCGGTTTTGTCCATAGGGGAAAGCTTCATTTTTTATGAGAAAATCTCCTATCTGGGGATTTTCCCCATATCCTCTTTTCTCTTTTCTCTTTCCTATTTTTGGCTTAAAGGTTAATGTAAAAGTAAACATCCCGACCCAGAGAACCAGGCTTTGTTTTGCCCCTGAAAGGGGCTGTTTTACTCAAAACCGTACAAGTTAAAAGTGCCTAAAGTGATCTAAAGTGCCTAAAGTTGTGGAGTCGCTTCGCTCCGCTGATTTTATATAATTGATAGAATTCCTTAACTTTAGCTCACTTTAAACTTTAGCTCACTTCAAACTCTTACAGCGATTCTTCAGGCAGAGCCGAAGAACTCTAACCTGGCCCAAAGGACAAGGTTTTTCAGGGCAAAATAAATGCTAAGACCAGGTGATCAATCGGGGCAAAAATTTCAAATAACCGTCACCTGCGGGCATGGCCCTGGCCGTAAATCCATACCGCCCGGACAGTCGACAGGGGACCTGGCAGCCGTAACGATAATTTCCATTACCGAAATGTTCAATGACGGTCATAGGGATCGTACTGATACCCTCCAGCGCATCCACCGCTTTCATGTGCCCATTGTAAAGTTCCACATCGACTTCTTCGGGATTGAGTTTTCCCAGATCGATTTCTACCGTAACTTCGAAGCTGTCACCGACACGAAACGGTCCCTTACGGGTCTGGACCGGCAGCCCGATGCAGATGTCCTTCCACAGGTTCTGGAGCCGTTCTTGTTGGAGCGCAAGGTTGCGGGCTTCCAGACCATTTTTATTCAGCAACGCTTTCAACCTGTGAACGATGGGATTATAAAAGCGTTGTTCATATTCTCCAACCATTCGCAAGCTGCAGAAATCCTTCATGGCCATTTTCATAGAGGCCTTCATCATTTGAATCCAGCGCTTGGGAAGTTCGCCCTCGTGCTCTTCGTAGAAGCATGGGATTACCGAATTTTCCAACATATTGTACAATGCCTGACTCTCAGTGGCATCTTGGTAGGCGGAATCGACATATTCTTCACCGCTTCCGATCCGCCATCCTCGTTCTTCGGAATAGCCTTCACACCACCATCCATCAAAAATACTGACATTGAGAACACCATTGGTAGCGGCTTTCATGCCGGATGTGCCACAGGCTTCGAAAGGTCTTCGGGGAGTGCTGAGCCAGACATCGGCGCCCTGAACCAAAGATCGTGCCAGCGCCATGTCGTAACCCTCGATAAATACTGCGTGCTGACGAATTTCCGGCCGGCGGACAAATTCGATCAGACGTTTGATGATTGCCTTTCCTTCCTTGTCCTGTGGGTGGGCTTTTCCGGCGAAAATGATTTGCACCGGACGGCTTTCGTTGTTGAGAATCGCCGCCAGCCGCTCAGGATCCTGGAGCAGCAGATGCGCCCGTTTGTAGGCAGCAAATCTGCGGGCAAAGGCTATGGTTAACACCTCAGGATTCAGGACAGCTTCGATCTTATCGATGACGCTTTTGGGGGCATTGCGTCTTTCGTATTGTTTTTTTAACAACCCCCGGCATGTGCGGATCAACCGGGAACGGCTCATCTCATGGGCCCGCCAGAGCTCGTCGTCGTAAATTTCGTCAATGCGGTCAATGTTTTCCGGCCGCCGTGAACTCATATACCATTCCGGCCCCAGATAACGTTCAAACAACGGCCAGATTTCCTGGGAGATAAACGTCGAGACATGAATGCCGTTGGTGACATGGGAAATCGGAATTTCGTCTTCCGGCCGGCCCGGCCAAAGATGAGCCCACATCTTTCTGGCGGTGCTCCCGTGAAGGCGGCTAACGCCGTTTAAATGCTGAGACATTCGTATGCCCAGAATGGACATGGAAAACGGCTCGTCTTTATTGAAACCCTTCGTTTGCCCCCAGGACAAAATTTCTTCTTCACCGGCCCCCAGACGATCTTTCAATGGTCGAATCCACGGCTTGACCAAATCGATGGAAAAAGAATCATGGCCGGCAGCAACCGGGGTGTGGGTGGTAAACACCGTACAGCGGGGAACAATTTGTAAAGCCGTCTTCAAATCAATGTGATAACGCTCCATGAACAGTGCAAGGCGTTCCATGGCAGAGAAGGCCGAATGTCCTTCATTCATATGACAAACGGAAGGGAAGAGGTTCATGGCCGCCAACGCCCGCATACCGCCGATGCCGAGCAGCATTTCCTGGGCCAGCCGGATTTTGGGCTCAGCCACATAAAGGCGGGCCGTAATTTCCCGAGCTTCCGGGGTATTTTCAGGTAGATTCGTATCGAGCAAAAACAGCGGCGTTCGGCCCAACCGAACTCTCCAGACAAACGCGTGAATCTCACCTTTGGGCCCGGTAATTGAAATTGTGATTTCATTGCCCTTAGTATCCCGGGCGCGTTCCAGCGGAAGATAATAAAATTCTATTTCCGGATATTCTTCCTGTTGTAATCCCTCTTGATCGAGATATTGAAGTAAATAGCCCTTGCGATACAGCAACCCGACTCCGACAAGGGGCAACGCCATGTTGGAGGCGGCTTTTAAATAGTCTCCGGCGAGGACACCCAGTCCACCTGCAAAAATGGGAATATTTTCATTGACACCGAATTCCATTGAAAAATAGGCCACCGGCCCCATTTCCTCGCAAAGAGAATTATAGGGTTCCACATTATCGGTAACTCGTTTCTCATAACGATCCTTGACCCGTTGCATATGGGCCAAAAAACTGTCATCTTCGGCAAGTTCCTCCAAACGCGCCTGACTGACATGGGACAAAAGATAAATCGGGTTTCCTCTGGATTCTATCCAAAGTTGCGGTTCGACACGCCGAAACAGCGTTATTGCATCCTGTTTCCAGCACCACCAGAGATTTCGAGACAGCACTTCCAAAAAGGCCAGTGACTTTGGTATAGAGGGATAGATCTGATAAGTGAGAATGCGTTTCACGGATGTTTTCCTATGTTGCGGCAATCGCTGAATGGTAAACGTTCAGCGATTGCCGTAAATTTTTAGAAAATTGGAAAATTAGGATTCATAAAAAATCGGCTCTCCGAGCTCTTCGAATGAAAAGTTGTAGAACACATGATGTCCATCGTAGTCGAGAACCCGCAAGTCATCCGTCTGGCGAAGGTCACCCAGGATCACCTTGTAGTGCATTCCGTATTTTTCCTTTACCCTTTCTTCAGAAACTTCATAAGCGATGAATTTCTTTATCCCTTTTGCCAATAGCTTTTCAACCAGCCTTGAATCATCAAGAGCCTCATACGCGGTCAAAATCAGAATGGGGCCTGTACCCGTGAAAAAAATGCCTGCCTTCATGATAAACCTCCTTTTTTTTTGTTTTTAATCATATACACACATAAATCCGGTGCTTTGGAAATTGCGATTACGTGAGACTTTTTTCGATCTTGCCCGGTCTCTCATATTCGTAAACAAACCAGTAAATTGTGCCGACAAAGAAACTCCCGCCCACAATGTTTCCCAATGTCACCGGAACGAGATTAACAACGAAAAATTGCGTCCATGTCACGTCGGCACCATAAAAAATCCCCAATGGTATAAAGAACATGTTGGCAACAGAGTGCTCAAACCCAAGGGTAACAAACGCCATAATGGGAAACCAGATGCCTAAGATTTTTCCCGCAGCATCTTCTGACGCCACGGCCATCCAGATCGCCAGGCAC
>JAOUGB010000275.1 GCA_029857875.1 Desulfobacteraceae bacterium
TTGTAGATCTTTA
Source organism: Desulfobacteraceae bacterium (assembly GCA_029857875.1). Taxonomy (GTDB): domain Bacteria; phylum Desulfobacterota; class Desulfobacteria; order Desulfobacterales; family UBA11574; genus UBA11574. Next base: position 14 of record JAOUGB010000275.1, read on the forward strand.
ATTTAAAATATTATCAATTTCAATAAAACAATGTCCATAAGACAAAGGGTTCATTTTAATAGGGGAATGCCCTATTCAATGGGGATTCTCCCCATTAACGGATGACAACAGAAAACAGAACAACCAAAACGTACATAGATATAGGGGCTATATCAAATTAACCAAGATCCTTACCGGGCAGCTCACCCTTTAGGGCGAAGATGCTACAAATCTATTCTTTCTTTACGATCCTTTAACCACGAGGTTTATCCGCCTTTGGCGGGTTTATCCGCCTTTGGCGGGTTTATCCGCCTTTGGCGGGTTTATCCGCCTTTGGCGTGATTATCCGCCTTTGGCGGGTTTATCCGCCTTTGGCGTGATTACACGGTTTGAAAAAAAGCATTATCCATGGAGCGATTTTACAAATAAAAACAACCCGACCCATCAACTTGCTTATATCTTTGTTTCAGCAATAATTTCGACAATGTGTTTAACCTGAATCTTTCCCCCCCGTTTATCCATCCCGCCACCAAGCTGTAGAACACAGCCCGGACAGTCAGTGACAAGGATTCCTGCGTCGGTAGCCTCCACATTGTCCAGCTTCTTTTTTAGAATCTCCGCTGATATTTCAGGGAAATCGACCGAATAAGAGCCGCCGAAACCACAACAGACATCTTCATCTTTAGATTTCACGTAATCATAACCAGCCAGTTCGATGAGTTTCCGGGGCTCATTGGTGACCTGCATCCCTCTGCATAGATGACACGGTGAATGGTAGGCGACTTTTTCACCGGTGACGTTAAAGTCTTGTGATGATGCCTTTAGTACATTAACCACAAAAGAACTGAAATCGATGATTTTATCCGTAAATGCTTTCAAATTTTCAGGCATTAGGGAAGCATCTTTGAATATCTTGGGATAATTGTGTTTTAAATGAGAACCGCAGGAAGCGCACAACGTCAGTATATAGTCATATTTCTCGGCCATCACGGCTTTTAAGTTTTGAAGCGCTACTTCCTTGGCAGTTTCTTCTTCGGCAGCCATCAGGGCAGGCAATCCACAGCAGGTTTGATCCATGGGAAATTCCACCTGTACATCATATTTTTGAAGTACTTTTAGCAAGGCCCCTGCCTGTTCAGGATAGATAAAATCCACAGCACACCCGGCAAAAAGGGCGATGGTATGTTTTGGCTGCACCACATGAGGGTGTATGGTTTTCCATTGATCCCTGAAGGGGGTCTTGGCAATCAACGGGAGGCTTCGGAATCCATGTTCCTTTTCGAAAAAATGCGGAAGATGCCGGATCATCGTTTTCTTTTTGGCCAGCGGTTTTTGGGCAAGATAAGCATTTCGAAGGATAAAATGAAACAGCTTTCGGTTTTTCATAACTTTAGAGAGAAGTACATTTTTTACGGGTGTTTTCCCATCCTGATCCAGCACGGCCCGATAGGTCTTTTTAATCAGATGGGGAAGATCGATGTCCACGGGACACACTTCTTTGCAGGCCTGGCAGTTGATGCAGTTTTTTACGATAGCCCGGTCATTTTCCTTGCCGTGGTAAAAGAGTGTTAAAATCAAACCGATGGCACCGATGTAGACATGCCCGTATTTGTGGCCGCCCACCTTGCTGTAAACGGGACAGACATTGGCGCAGGCACCGCAACGGATACATCGTAAGACTTCGAAAAACACCGGGTCTTTGGCAAGGGCAATACGCCCGTTATCCAGGAAAACGATGTGAATCTCTTTGCGGTTTGTAATGGAGGAACCACACTCCACGGCGCCTTTGATCCAGGTAACATAAGACGTTATCGCTTGGCCGGTAGCGTTTCTGGGAAGAACTTTGAGGATTCGGAGCATGGTTTTTAAATCCGGAATCAACTTGTCATACCCCACCAGAGCCACATGTGCTTTAGGCAATGTGGTCACCAGGCGCATATTCCCCTCATTGGTCACCAGGCCCAGTGCTCCGGATTCGGCTATAGCGAAATTGGCCCCGCTGATCCCCATATCCGCTTCCAGATAAACCGGTCTCAACGTCTTTCGGGCGACCTTCACCAGTTTGTCGATATTTTCCGAATCCTGTTTTTTCCGGGTAACGGTTTCAAACAGATCTCCCACCTGGTAACGGGAGAGGTGAATGGCGGGCATCACCATATGAGACGGTCCTTCTTTGCGAAGCTGAATGATCCATTCCCCCAGGTCGGTCTCGGTGACGATATAGCCTTCCTTTTCCAGATGATCATTGAGGAACGTCTCTTCTGCGGTCATGGATTTGGATTTGATAATTTTTTTAACGTTATTTTCTTTTGCAATAGCAGCGATAATTTCATTGGCCTGCTTTGCATCTTTGGCAGCATGCACCTTTACGCCGGCCGCTTCTGCATGGGTTTTGAATGCTTCAAACAGTTCTATAAGTCGAGGCAATGCCGCGTCTTTTTCTGCTGCAATCTCTTTTTTAATCCCTTCAAAATCAATCCCTTCGTAAACTGCGGGCCGGTTTTCCCGATAGGCGGTGTTGAAGTTGTCCAATGCCCTTCGAAGATACTGATCGGAAAGGGCTTTTTTGAGCTGTTTTTTATACGATTTTATATCCTGAGCGGTTTTGATCATTCCCGGTTTTCCTCCATAATAAGGATATGCAGTTCCTGGGGACCATGAACTCCAATGGCGAGAACTCTTTCGATATCCGCTGTTCGGCTGGCGCCGGTAATGAACGCATAATAAGAAGAACCATCGGCCTTTAAAACCGCATTGATTTCGTTTTCAAGTGCTGTAACATCCGGTTTGATTTTTGAGACCGGAAGCAGGGCCACATGAGTTTCAGAAAGCATGGTCGCAATACGAACATCCTCTGATGAAGAATCGAGCACAAGGGTCCCGGTCTCGGCAATCCCCCAATCCACAGGCGTCAGCGCCGTATGAATTTCATTGGCATGTGATCTTAAAGGAGGTTTCAAAAATGTAATATTTGCTGTTTTACACGCTTCTCCCAAAAGATTCACATCTTGGATTTCCAGGCCCATGGCGACCATGGATGTTCCTCCCTGCTGCCGAGTGAGATCAACGGTATACTGAAACGCTTCTTTCATCGTTTTAATTTTTACTACAACCGCCTGGACGGCTTCGGCTTTTTCTTTCATGAGTTGGATTAGATCTGATGCTGGCATAAAAACTCCTTATGGACACATTACTTATATCGTTGCTATGATGATAAGTTGTCTTTGTCAATCTTTTACAAACTTGATAATTGATTTGCTATTTGATAGTTCCGAAAAAAACCATAAATAATTGTTAGGATCTCATAATGGAGACTGTTCGTGTCAAACATTAAAACATTGACAAGGCTCATGCGGGAACTGGAAGATCAACTGACGGTCTGCATGCGGTGCGGCATGTGCATGGCGGTTTGTCCGCTTTTTGCGGAAACCGGCAGGGAAGCCGATGTGGCGCGGGGAAAACTGGCACTCCTTGAGGGTCTATTACAGGAAATGTTCAAAGATCCAAAAGGCGTGTACGAACGCCTGAATCGGTGTCTTCTGTGCGGATCGTGTTCCGCCAATTGCCCCAGCGGCGTGAGCGTAATGGAAATCTTTATCAAATCCCGCGCTATTCTTACCGGTTTTATGGGCCTTTCACCGTCCAAGAAACTTCTTTTGAGGGGGATGCTCTCTCGGCCCGAACTTTTTGATCGAATGGCGGAGTGGGGCTCAAGATTCCAAAAAATTTTTACAAAACCTGCAAATGAAGTCATCGGCACATCCTGTGCCAGGGTCGTCTCACCGCTGATTGGAAACCGGCATTTCATTCCCCTGGCCAAAACGCCGTTTCATCGTCTGATCCCGGCATTGAACACTCAAATAGGTCATTCAGGTATAAAAGTGGCTTTTTATGTCGGGTGCCTTATCGACAAGTTTTTCCCAAAAGTCGCTCAGGACGTTGTCCGTTCTTTAAACCATCATGGCGTGGGGATTTTTATGCCCCAAGATCAAAGCTGCTGCGGAATTCCGGCCATCTCTTCAGGAGACACGGTGACCTTTAACCGTCTTCTTCGCCACAACTTAGAAATATTCGATGCCGAAAAGTTTGATTATTTTGTGACATCATGCGCCACATGTACATCGACTATCAAGGAAATATGGCCGATGATGGGGGACAAAGATTCCGGCTTCGTTCAGACCAGAGTGGCGGCGATTTCTCAAAAAACCATTGACATCAATCAGTTTCTGGTATCAAAAATCGGGATTAAAAAGGTTGACATTGATGACCATGTCGAACCTGTCGATATCACCTACCATGATCCGTGCCATCTCAAAAAATCCTTGGGCGTGTCTTCCGAACCCCGTGCTCTCATCAATGCCCATCCAGGCTATCGGCTAAAAGAAATGTCCGAATCCGACAGGTGCTGCGGGCTGGGAGGGAGTTTTAATATACAATATTACGACCTGTCATCCAATATCGGCAGAGTAAAAATAAATCATATTATCGCTTCCTCGTGTTCGACTGTGGCCACCGGATGCCCGGCCTGCATGCTTCAACTCTCGGACATGCTGTCTAGATCCGGTAAAAATATCCGGGTCAGACATCCCATTCAAATTTATGCGGAACTATTGAAAAATTATTGTGGGGGCACATAGCTCCAACGAGTCGAAATTAAATGACAAAATAAAACTTACAAAGAT